>JAPLDO010000046.1 GCA_026391715.1 Bacteroidota bacterium | reverse complement strand
ATTACCGGCTATCAGGTAGCGCAGGGTTTCTGCATCGGACTTGGTCTCTCCTACAACAATTTCGATGTTCCTTTTGTAAATAATGAATTTGGATTCGGTGACCAAACATTTGAAAATGTATCCTTTCTCCCTGTTTTCATGGATTTGCGCATCCATTTATCGGATAAGAGGGTTGCGCCTTTTTTCAACTTCACTTTCGGATATTCATTCCTTCTTGCAAAAAAAAGCCAGGAAGACATTTTATATATATACCCCTATACTGCCAGGACAGTTCAACTTACAGCCGGCGGGCTTCATTATTCGGCTGGTTTCGGACTGAGGATCGCCATATCAAAGTTTGTTCAGATAATTCCTTCGCTGGAATATTGCCATGAAAGGGGAGAACAAGTATCTACGAGCACAGTCCCCGGACATCCCACAAACGAAACTTATGAATTTTTTTCCAATAACATCCTCAGGTTCAATATCGGTATAGGATTGCAATACAGATAAAAGAAAAGAACGGCAAAAATGACACATCAAACAACGAAAATGGGCAGAATCCTGAAAACATCTATGTTGCTATTGATGTTGGTCTTTTTGATCGGCTTGAACGGCTGTTACTATTATAATGTGACCTCCAAAACCAAAATCACGCCTGAAGACATCCGTTGGGAAGATTTCAATAATAAATACCTCATCCTTCATTCCGGCCAATTTGCCTGGCACATGGTTTTAAAATCCGTAGATTCAACGGTGATGAAATGCGCCATTTCAGAGCTTCCCGCGAATCACAAAATGTACTTGTCAACAAATCCGGTCAGTGACAACCGATTCATTAAAAGCAAGGAAAATAAAGACAAATATGAGGGAGACGTTCTCAATGAAGTACACATCTATACCTCCGGGATGAAAAAATCTTCCGATACTTTGGTAACTGTTGATTTCGCATCCATTCAAAAAATGGAGATTTACCGTTATTCTCCGGGACAGTCAACCGCATCACATATTGTACCAATCGTTGTCACCCCCATTACAATTGCAGGAGTTATTACATTGATAATCGCGCTCACAAAATCGTCGTGTCCATACGTCTATATCAATTCCCACAACAACTATGAATTTGCCGGGGAGATTTTCAGTGGCGCCATTTATCCGTCGCTCGAACGAAACGACTATCTTCCGTTGCCGGGATTTGAACCCTCAGATGGAAATTACAAGATCAAAATCGCCAATAAGCTTCCTGAAATTCAACACATCAATCTTGCCGAACTTTGGCTTGTGCAACATCCGTTGAATTCCAGCGTGCTGGTGGATAAAAACGGAGTCGTTCATTCCTATTCCTCCCCTCAGAATCCGGAATCAGTTGTTTCAGCAGGCAACAAGGATCGGCAAAATCTGTTGGCGCGGATTGACAATCAATCTTTTTTGTTTGACGAAGATTCATCGGCAACTCATGATACATGTGCCAGAAACAGTCTTGTTTTAACGTTTAATGTCCCTGCGGAAAGCGATACCGGGAAATTAATTTTACGCGCGAAAAATTCTGTTTGGGGCGATTATATATACGGTGAATTCGTCAAGCAATTCGGCAATAAATATGGATATTGGTCAAGAAAACTGGGCAGGGGCAATCCTGAAATACCGCTAACATGGAAAAAAGACCAGGCGTTTCCGTTGATGATCTATCTGGAAACCAATAACGGTTGGCAATTCGTTGACTTTTTCGACCTTGCAGGTCCCCTTGGTTTCCGCGATATGGTTATGCCGGTTAATCTTTCCCCGGCGATAAAGAATAGAACCGCTTCCGGAAACCAGGTCAGGATAAAGATTGAGACCGGTTATATGTTCTGGGAACTCGATTACGTGGCGATGGATTTTACACCGGCGCTCTCGTCCAGCCTGATCGCCATCAAACCATCTTCAGCCATCAGTGAATCAGGGAAAAAGGTTGAAAACCTTGTCGCGGCTGATGATCACAAATACTATGAGCAACCGGAAATCGGGAATGAAGTTGTCCTGGACTTTCCCGCCCCCATTTATTCGCAAGATGGAAATACTACCATTTTCCTCCATTCCAAAGGATACTACGTGCATGTGAGGCATTTTCAAAACCGACCCGACATTGCCACGCTGGAAACATTCCGCATCCCCGGACGGCTCAGCCGTTTTTCCTTCGACCGTTTTTCAGCCGACAGGGAAAAGTTCAGCGCTAAATATCCCACATCTCCCAAAGAACAACAATAACTTCTGAAAATTCGCCAGTCATTATTATTATGGGTTGGGAAGTTAAACTAACCTGGCGCTTTAAAGAATTTCCTTAAGTTTAGGTTGATATTGGGAATAGTCGCGAAGAGCTGTTTTTCATCTTTATCCCCTTTTCCGTAGCCTCCACCGTACAACATTCATGGTAGAGATCGTGCTCGAAAAATAGGATATACTCATTCTTCGCCGCTTCCGCCATAAATGCTTCCTTTTCCTTCAGAGTAATCAGCGGACGGGTATCATAACTCATCACGTAAGGCAGAGGGATATGCGCCACCGAAGGCAAAAGGTCAGCCATATAGATAATGGTTTTTCCGTTGTATTCAATGAAAGGAATAACCTGACCGTCGGTATGACCGTTGAAAATCCGGTATGAAACATGAGGAAACAGCTCGCCATCTTCTTCGAGAAGGTTAAGCCGCCCCTTTTCGCGGATTGGAAGGATGTTTTCTTTCAGGAATGACGCTTTTTCGCGATTGTTCGGGTTGGCTGCCCATTCCCATTGACGACGACTTGTGTGGTATGTTGCATTTTTAAAGGTCACTTCATAATCGGTTTTGCCTTCATTCCATCGAACTGCGCCACCGGCGTGATCAAAATGGAGATGAGTGAGTATTACATCGGTGATATCGTCAACTGAAAAGCCAATGGCTGCGAGTGATTTCACAAGGGTATCATCGCCGTTGCGATAATAATTTGCGAAGAACTTTTCCGACTGTTTGTCGCCAATGCCACAATCAATGAGGATCTTCCGGTCGCCGTCAACAATCAGCAAACAGCGCATTGACCAGTTGCAGAGGTTGTTCTCATCACCGGGATAAAGTTTACTCCACATAACTTTCGGCACAACTCCGAACATGGCGCCGCCGTCGAGTTTGAGGTTACCGGTATTTATTGGATAAAGATTCATGGTTATTCTCTATTTATACTCCTGCACCTCCATCTCTCCCTTCAGCACGCGCAAAGCGTTCGACGCCATTGATTGCAACTCGTTGTCGCCGGCATAAATAAAGATAGGGGCAAATTTTTCGACGTGATCAATAATGTTGCGCACAACAAACTGGCTGTGGGCAAGGTCGCCGGTAATGAGAATAGCGTCGGCATTTCCTTTCAGCACGGCGAACATTTCGCCAATGCTTTTGGCAACCTGGTATGCCATAGCTTCCATGATGAGCTGAGCGTGGGCGTCGCCGTCATTGATCCGGTATTCAATTTCATTGATATCGCGAGTGCCGAGATGAGCATTCACGCCTCCGCAATGGGTGAGCAGACAAAGCATTTCATCAAGGGTTTTCGTTCCGCTGAAACACATTCTTACCACATCGCCCATCGGAAGAGATCCGCTGCGAACCATCGAAAAGGGTCCGTCGCCCTCAAATCCCTGGTTCACATCAATTACACGTCCTTTGCGGTGCGCTCCAACCGTTGTACCGTTCCCAATATGAGCAATGATGAGGTTCATCTCCTCATACTTCATCTTGTGGGTTTCGGCGTGCATCTTTGCCACTGCTTTCTGGTTCAAAGCGTGAAAAATAGATCTCCGCCTGATTTCAGGAGCGCCGGTTATCCTCGCCAGTTCATGAAATTCATCAACAACCGTTGGATCGGCAATCATAGCTCTTGCTCCGGGAACTTCTGCGGCAATAGCGTCTGAAAGTAATCCGCAGATGTTGATGATGTCTTCTCCTACCGGAGAATTCATCAGATCTTTCTTTAAAAGTTCATTCACTGCATAAACTCCCGATTGAACCGGCTTGATCAGACCTCCGCGGGAGATCACAATTTTCAATTGATCAAGTCCAAAATCATTGTTTTTTATTTCCCGTAGCACAATATCTTTACGAAACTGAACCTGTTCGTAAACCGATTTGAACTGCTTCAGCTCTTCCGTAGTGTGTTTGCGGTTGATCATATACAGAAGTTTATAATTCTGGTAAACCGCAATCTGAGTAAGAAAATCCTTTGGATTGACAACTAAAATGTTAAAGATGGTCATATAAGTTATTTTTAAAGCTCTACATATTCCTGCGATACTGCCCTCCGACCTCGAACAGGGCGTCGGTAATCTGACCAATGGAACAAACCTTTGAGGCTTCCATAAGGCTTTCAAAGATATTACTATTTTTAATTGCCGCAGCTTTCAACTGTTCAATCATCTCTGTGGATTTTTGTTTCCATGTACCGTGAAGTTGTTTAAGCATTTGAATCTGATACTGTTTCTCCTCTTCGGTTGCTCTGATAATCTCGCCCGGTAAAACTGTAGGCGAACCTTTGCTTGAAAGGAAAGTGTTTACGCCAATGATGGGAAGTTTACCTGTGTGTTTGAGCGTTTCGTAATAGAGACTCTCCTCCTGAATCTTTCCCCGCTGATACATGGTTTCCATTGCGCCTAATACTCCACCCCTTTCTGAAATTCTATCAAACTCAAGCATTACGGCTTCCTCCACAAGGTCGGTTAGTTCCTCAATGATAAAAGCTCCCTGAAGCGGATTCTGATTTTTTGTTAGACCCAGTTCATTATTGATAATCATCTGGATTGCAATTGCCCGGCGAACAGATTCCTCGGTGGGCGTAGTAATCGCTTCATCATAAGCGTTAGTATGCAGAGAGTTGCAATTGTCGTAGATGGCATACAACGCCTGGAGTGTAGTTCGGATATCGTTGAAATCAATCTCCTGCGCGTGAAGCGATCGCCCTGATGTTTGAATGTGGTACTTCAGCATTTGAGAACGCGAATCGGCTTTGTATTTGAGTTTCATGGCTTTTGCCCAAATCAGCCGCGCCACGCGCCCGATAACCGAATATTCGGGATCAACCCCGTTGGAAAAGAAAAACGAAAGGTTCGGCGCGAATTTATTCACATCCATGCCGCGCGAAGCGTAATATTCCACGTAGGTGAAACCATTTGCAAGAGTGAATGCCAGTTGGGAAATGGGGTTAGCGCCAGCTTCTGCAATGTGATATCCGGAGATGGAAACGGAGTAGAAATTCCTGACGTTGTTGTCAATGAAATACTGCTGAATATCGCCCATCATTTTCAGGGCAAAGTCAATAGAGAAGATGCACGTATTTTGCGCCTGGTCTTCCTTGAGAATATCAGCCTGAACGGTTCCGCGAACCTGGCTAAGCGTTTCGCGTTTGATTTTTGCGTAAACCTCTGAAGGCAATACCAAATCGCCGGTTACGCCAAGCAGCGTCAGTCCCAGTCCGTCATTGCCTTCGGGAAGAGCGCCCTGGTAATGCGGTCTTTCGGTTCCCGCCTCGCGGTAAATCTTCTGAATCTTCTTTTCAACTTCCGCTTCCATTTCATGTTGACGGATATATTTTTCGCATTGCTGGTCAATGGCTGCATTCATGAAATAACCGACCATTGTGGGCGCCGGACCATTGATAGTCATCGAAACGGAGGTATTAGGATTAACGAGATCGAATCCGGAAAAAAGTTTCTTGGCGTCATCGAGGCAGGCAATGGAAACTCCGGCGTTGCCGATCTTCCCATAAATATCGGGACGAATATCGGGGTCAAAACCATAAAGCGTAACCGAATCGTAAGCAGTTGAAAGACGCACGAAAGGCATTCCTCGGGAGACATAATGGAACCGCTTGTTAGTCCGCTCCGGACCTCCTTCGCCTGCAAACATCCGGGTTGGGTCTTCGCTTTCGCGTTTGAAAGGGAAAACTCCTGCCGCATAAGGAAATTCACCCGGCACATTTTCCCGCAGGTTCCATTTCAGAATGTCGCCCCACGCCCCGTAACGAGGTAAAGAGATTTTTGGAATACTGAGTTTGGAGAGAGATTCGAAGTGGGTTTCCACCCTGATTTCCTTATCCCTGACTTTGTAAACATAGAAATCATCTTTGTAGGATTTGACCTTGTCCTTCCAGCCCTTCAGTATTTCATAATTGCCCGGATCGAGTTTTTTTAGAGTTTGCTCAAAGAGGAGATCAAGTTCGAGCATCATACCTGTCTTGTTGCAGGTTCTCACTCCGTCGGTATGAGTTACTCCATCGCGCTGAGCGGTTCCCCGCAGCGTTTCGATAGTCTGGGAAATGGAATACAATTGCTGCGCAACCTTTGCCTGGTCAAGGGTCCATTGATTATAGCCATGAATTGTTTCGGCAATTTCAGCGAGGTAACGGGTTCGCGACGGAGGAATGATAAAGATCTTTTCATTCATCGCCTCGCCGAAAATATTCTGGTTTTGAAATCCGGCGCCAGCGCGCTCATTGATTGTTCTGATAAGAGCAAGGTAGAGTTCATTCACGCCGGGATCGTTGAACTGCGAAGCAACCGTTCCATAAACCGGCATATTTTCGGCAGGTTTGTCAAAGAGTTTCCGGTTTCGCTGGTACTGTTTTTTAACGTCCCGCAATGCGTCGAGGGCGCCGCGTTTGTCGGATTTGTTTATCGCCACAAGGTCGGCGAAATCGAGCATGTCAATCTTTTCGAGCTGACTTGCGGCGCCGTATTCAGGGGTCATCACATACAGCGTTACATCGCTGTGGTCAACTATTTCGGTATCCGACTGTCCGATTCCCGAAGTTTCCACCACCACGAGATCAAATCCTGCAACTTTTGCAATATTGATGGCGTCTTTCACATATTTCGACAGCGCCAGGTTCGACTGCCTCGTGGCAAGCGAACGCATATAAACGCGGGGATTGAAGATGGCGTTCATCCGTATGCGGTCGCCGAGCAGAGCGCCGCCCGTTTTACGCTTTGTCGGGTCAATCGAAATGATAGCCATAGTTTTACCGGGCATTCCGGTTAAGAATCTTCTGACTATTTCATCAACCAGCGAAGATTTTCCGGCTCCTCCGGTACCTGTGATACCGAGAACCGGAATTGTTGTTTCGGATGCCAGTTTGCCAATTTTTTCAAGCATTTCCATGCTCTTTTCTGAATAATTTTCGGCTGCGGAAATCGCGGAGGCAATCTCTTTCGGATCGCGTTTACCGATTTTTCCGAGGTCGAAAGTATCCTGATTACCCATCGGAAAATCACACTTGATCAGCAGGTCGTTGATCATGCCCTGAAGCGTCATTTGGCGACCATCATCGGGGGAATAGATTCGCGCAATACCATAGGCGTGAAGTTCAGCGATTTCGCGGGGCAGGATAACGCCGCCGCCGCCGCCGAAAATCTGAATATGTCCACAACCGCGCTCGCCGAGAAGATCGCGCATGTATTTAAAATACTCAATATGTCCGCCCTGGTATGAAGTGATGGCAATTGCCTGAACATCTTCTTCGATGGCGCAGTCAACCACCTCCTGCACCGAACGGTTATGACCGAGGTGGATAACCTCAGCCCCGCTTGCCTGGAGAATCCGGCGCATGATGTTGATGGCGGCGTCGTGTCCGTCGAATAGTGAAGCGGCGGTTACAATGCGGATGTGGTTATTGGGTTTGTAAACTTCGGGGGAATTCATGTGAAAAGTTTCTTAATCATTCATGATAGCCCTGGCGATGATCATCTGCTGGATTTCGCTGGTTCCTTCGTAAATCTGGGTCAGTTTGGCTTCGCGCATCAGCCGCTCAACATGATATTCGCGGACATAACCGTATCCGCCATGAATCTGGACGGCTTCGGTGGTTACATACATAGCGGTTTCGGCAGCCCAGTATTTTGCCATTGCGCTGGCGGTTCCATAAGGTTTTCCCTGATCTTTAAGCCAGGCAGATTTCAGGCAGAAATAGCGGGCGGCTTCGATACGGGTATGCATTTCGGCTAATTTAAAACCGATAGCCTGGTGGTTGATGATTTCTGTTCCGAAAGCCTTCCGTTCCTTTGAATATTTAAGCGCGCGTTCATAAGCGCCCTGAGCGATTCCAAGCGCCTGCGCAGCGATGCCGATCCTGCCGCCTTCAAGGGTTTTCATGGCAAACTTGAATCCAAAACCATCTTCGCCAAGACGGTTTTCTTTTGGAACAACAACATCGGTAAACATCACCGAATGGGTATCGCTGCTGCGCATGCCCATCTTGTCCTCATGCGGACCAATAGTAATTCCAGGGGCATGACGATCAACCACAAAAGCGTTGATTCCTTTATGTCCTTTATCAGGATGAGTTTGCGCTATCAGCACATAAGTTGAGGCTGAATTACCGTTGGTAATCCAGTTTTTCACCCCGTTGACGAGGTAATGGTCGCCTTTGTCAATTGCAGTGGTTCGCTGCGAAGTGGCGTCGGAACCGGCTTCAGGCTCCGAAAGCAGGAAAGCTCCGATCTTCTCGCCGCGGGCAAGAGGCTTCAGCCAGGTTTCCTTTTGTGCTTCTGTCCCGAACGCCTCAATTCCGTAGCAAACCAGCGAGTTGTTCACCGACATGATAACGGAAACCGAGCTATCAACCTTCGACAGTTCTTCCATTGCCAGCACATACGAAACGGTATCCATTCCGCCGCCATCGTATTTGGTATCCACCAGCATCCCGAGAAAACCTAATTCAGCGAGAGCTTTAACATGCTGAGTAGGAAATTCAGCTTTTGCGTCGCGTTCCAGAACATCCTTGATCAGTTCGCGTTGGGCATAATCCCTTGCCGACTGCTGGATCATGACCTGTTCTTCGGTAAAATCAAAATTCATAGGATAAGGTATAAAATATTAATATTAAATCACTTGTAGTAATCTGCATACAAAATTACAATTTATTTTGATCTTTCTCCCTCAAAGCATGTTCGGAAGGTGAAAAATGCAAAGCGCCAACTCAACTATCATCAACCGGCGAGAGAGGAAATTCACTACTTTTGAATTCTTAAAAATACTTTCCGAAATTGTCAAAATGAAACTAATCATTCCCTACAAACTTGAATTCGCCAATGTTGTCGCGTCTTTCATTGAAGAGGTGGGCGTAAGCTACGGCGCCGATGACGATGAGAAAAAGCAACTGAGGCTGATTGGCGAGGAGGCTTTTTCCCTGATCATCGGGGGTATTCCCGACCGGGAATTCACCGAGATGTTCCATCTGCATTGCGTGGAGATGGAAGATAAGATTTCCTTTCAGTTCTCCAACCACGGCAGACCAATGGATGTGCGCGAGATCAGAGAGTTTACAATCGAAGATACCGAAGGAACCGCCGATGGTCTTTCTTTAAGCCTGCTTCGCGGTTATACCGATGAACTGTTGTTCAGGAATCTTGGAAATGAAGGATGGGAACTTGTCATCAACTTCAGGATAAAAAACTTTAATAAAATAAATGGCAGAGCGGCTGTAATATCTGATGAAACCCAGCCTGATCAGTTGCAGGATTACGTCATCAGGAGGTCGGTGGTTGATGATATCCCCGGAATTATAAACCTCGTTTATAACACCTACCGATACTCCTACATAAAATCATTTGCTTACAGCAAGGAGCTGTTCAAAGAAGCTCTTGAAAGCGGTAAAATATTTTCCATGATTGTCGTTTCCAAATCTGGTAAAATTATAGGACACAACGCGATTATCTTCGACAGCCCGCGCCTCGGAGAAGTCGGGATGGCAATGATTGACCCTGCCTACAGAAGATCGCGGGCATTTTTCTCTTTGATCGGAGCCATGAAGAATGAGGTGTTGCAGACAAACCCGGAACTGGTTCTTTATAGCAAAGCTGTTACGTCGCACAAATCGAGCCAGGCATTCATGTTTAATTTCTATCCTTGTCTGCTTCAGGTTTCGGTTTATAAACATGCCTCTTTTATTGGAATCCAGGGAGAGTTAAACCCGCGCGAAAGCCTTATATTCGGATATGTTTCAATTTCGTCAAATCCATCAACCATTACAGTTTTTGTCCCGGTTGAACATCATGCAATCATACAGGCGATTTTGAATGAAGGACGGATTCCGGTTACTTTGATTATTTCTACCGGGGAATTTTCCGGCGAAAAGTCACAGATGGAGGTTCAGGCTGATCTCTCAGCCGAACATGCTTTTTTACACTTCAGTTCCATTGGCGCCGATTTTGGGAAAGTCCTGCGGCAACAAACTAAAGCCCTTCAAAAGGATGACGTTAATACTATTTACGCGATTATTCCCACTGATGAAAATATTGGAGGCGATATTAACCAGGCGCTTTTTCAAAATGGCTACTTTTTCAGCGGGATTAAACCCAATGAACAGGGCGGCTGGGATCTCTTCTACGCCAACCTGTTGCATCAGAAGTTCAATTTTGACAACATCCAGCTCTTTAACCCGAAAGCAGTTGATCTTTGCAACTATGTAAAGGCGCTTTACGGTCAGTTAGATTGATCAGCAAACATCTGGAGCGACCCAAAAGAAAAAAACAACCACAAAGGCGAATAAGGATGCACAACGGAGCGCAAAAATATCCACATGAATAATAAATTGACTGAAGTCCTTCAATCCGGAACAAAAAAAATACCGGAAATCCTTGCCGAATCAACCCCTGCGGATTTATACGGGTTGGCAATGGAAAGTTATCAATCGCCGGAAGAAATACAGGAATTGGTTTTACATCAGATCCTTGAATTTGCAAGGGAAACGGAGTTCGGACGAAAGCGCCATTTCCATGAGATTAAAAACGTTGATGATTTTCATCGTCATGTTCCGATCTCAGAATGGCAGGATTACGATATCCTTTCCGACAGGATGGCAAATGGCGAGCCTGATATTCTCTTCCCCGGCAAAGCCAGTTTATTTATCACAACCACAGGCACAACAGGGAATAAACCCAAACTGATACCGGAGAGCGTGCCGGGCGCTATCGCGAGGAATGCAGTGATGCAATTGAGAATGATTTCGATGAACCGCCACTTTCCCGGAATCCTTAGCAAGGGGTCGGTTTTTCCGCTTTCAAACTATACGCCCGGATGGAAAACCAGCGCCGGAATTCCGGTCGCATTCGCCTCCGGCGTTACCCTTGACCAAAGCATGGTAGGAGGACAGCCACTCAGAGTGGCTTTCCCGATGGCGGTTTTTGCAGTGACCGACCCCGTGATCCGCGATTACCTCCTGATGCGTTATGCCGTTCAACATAAAGACGTGACGATCATTGCAGGCAACAATGCCGGAAGAATCAGGGAACTCGTCTCATTAGCCGACTCTCAGTCCGGACAGATCATCCATGACATTGAAACAGGCACATTTGACGGAGCCGGGATAATTGAACCCGGAATTTACAACAAACTTTCGAAGGAAACCAAGCCAGATCCTGATCGTGCTGCCGAACTTCGGCTAATCAAAGAAAAAAACGGATCGCTGTTGCCAAAAGATTATTGGCCCTCCCTCCAACTGATGGCTTTCTGGTTGTCGGCATCCGTGGGGCATTACATCAGTGATGTGAAGCCGCTGACGCCATCCGCAACAAAATATATGGACATGGGATATGGCGCCAGCGAAGGAAAATTCAACATACCCGCTGAGGTTGACAAAGCATCCGGGCCATTGTCGTTGTTAACCGCATTTTATGAATTTATTCCCGTTGATGGCGGGGCGCCGCTAATGGCACATCAACTGGAGAACAACAAATTGTACGATATGGTGATCACCACCTGGGCAGGTCTTTACCGGTATAACCTGGGCGACGTGATCAAAGTGGATGGTTTTACCGGAAAAACGCCCAACATCGTATTTCAATATAAGAGCGGCGAAATCCTGAATATTGCAGAGGAAAAAATACCGGCATCCGTGGTGAGCGACATTATCAGGGAAATGGCTGCCACACTGGGCATTGTTCCTGTCCAGATACAGATTTATCCTGATGAAACCGGCAGGATTTACCGTTGCTATATGGAAACAACCCCTGATACGGCAGGTTTTGACGCTGCCGTGCTGGGAGAAAAAACGGAACTCCGGTTAGCCAAATCCAACATCATATACAACATTATCGTTTATCAGCATAAACTGATGAATCCGTTGAAAATAATTGAGATGAAGCAAGGATGGCAGCGTCATCTTTACCAGATAAAAACCGGCGCCGGACAAAGTTCAACCCAGGTCAAGCTGCCCATCATGATCAAACAAAAACCTGATCCGGACTGGATTAAAGAATAATTTAGCTTTGCAGACTATGATCACAGAATTTAAGGAAAAACTGGAATCGGAACATCTTGCCATTCCTGATTTATTGAAAAAAATGTCGGACCAGGAATTTGCCCGGATTGCCATGAACGGATTTTCCGAACCTGAAGAGATCCAAAATCTGGTGTTGATGCAGATTCTCGGGCAGGCCGGCAATACCGAAATCGGGAAAAAACACAGCTTCGGCGGGATCAAATCTGCTGATGATTTTCGCCAACAGATGCCGGTTACAAATTGGGCTGATTATGAACCTTTTGTTGACCGGATGGCGGATGGGGAACCGGATCTTCTTTTCCCTGGCAAAGCCAAAGTGTTCATTGTGACCAGCGGAACATCGGGACTTAAACCCAAGATGGTCCCGGACAGTGAAGTTGGTTCAATTGCAAAAAACATGGTTTCACGGTTCCGGCAGTTTCAACTGATCCGAAATCTGCCGGGAATTGACCGGAACGGATTCATTTTGCCTCTTTCGAACATCAGTTTTTTCCCGCCTACCAAAGCTGGTATCCCGGTTGCTTTTGCATCAGGAAACGCCCTTACTGAGAACACAAATAATAACCCGTCAATCAGGATTGCATTTCCGACTGTAGTCCTGCTGAACGAAGATTCCGAAACCCGTGACTATCTGATGTCCCGGTTTTCATTGCAACAGCAAAATGTGGTGATGGTGGTGGGGAACAATGCGGGGCGTTTCAAATTCCTGGCGGACTTTATCTCTGCCCATTGCCATGAAATTATCAATGACATTGAACATGGAACTTTGAACAACTCCCTGAAAACAGATCAAAGGGTACTGGAGAAGCTTACCCCGCTGCTGGCGCCCGACCCGGAAAGAGCCGCCGAACTTCGCCAGATTCTTGATAAAACAGGAACACTGCTGCCAAAAGATTACTGGTCGTCATTGAATGTGATGGTGTTTTGGATATCCTCTTCTGTTGGCCATTATGTCAAAGACCTGAAAACCCTGACGCCGGAAAATGTAAAATTTTTCGACGCCGGTTATGGCGCAAGCGAAGCAAGGATCAATATCCCGTCAAAGCCCGGAGATCCTGCCGGAACACTCTCCATCTATACCGCTTTTTATGAATTCCTCCCCGAAGAAGGTGGTAAGACATTGCTGGCACACGAGGTTGAAGATGGAAAAACCTACGAACTGATAGTCACCACATGGTCGGGGCTCTATCGTTACAACATGAAGGACATCGTGAAGGTAGAAGGATTTACCGGCAAAACCCCCAATATCGTCTTTCAATATAAAAGCAGCGACATCCTGAACATCACCGATGAAAAAATTCCTGCAAGCCTGGTACATGAGGTAATCAGGCAGGTGGCGTCTGATTTGGGGACAAACCTTGTCCAGGTGCAGATCTTTGCCGACCTTGATGAACGGCGGTACATCTGTTATGTTGAACCGGCGCCGGAAACCGCCGTACTCAATTCTGGATTGATCGAAGAGAAAGCCCATAGGCAGCTTTCAAAGGATTGTATGACCTATAACTTCTTCTCGGATATGCAGAAACTGCTGAACCCATTGAGGATTGTCGAGATGAAACAAGGCTGGCAAAACCATCTCTATGAAGCAGGAATAAAAAAAACCGGATCTGCCACGCAGGTCAAACTTCCCGTAATGATTAGGGAGAAGGCCGATCCAGGTTGGATAAAATAACCAATATCAAACACTATGCTAAACGGTTGGATCATCTCAGACACAAAGCCCGGCGAGGGTTACTTTTCCATTGAAGATTTAAGCGCTCTTCAGAAACTTCCATTCAAACTGGATTTTATAAACATGGCCGACATTGACCTGGAGGTTGCTGACGATCAATTGACCCTGATCCATGTACAGGGCGAATACCGCCCATTGCCCGATTTCGCCCTGTGCATGTTTGAACAGGAGGTATGCTATTTCCATTTCGCCCTGCTCCGCCAATTGGAAATGCTCGGCGTATTTTCGTTGCACAAAGCGAAGAATATTGCCAGATCCCTCGACAAGTTCCACTCTTATCAAAAGTTGCTCCGGGCATGGATTCCCGTTGCCAAAACCATAATGGTCAATGCCAATAGCCGGTTGGACTGGATCGTTGAACGCATAGGTTTTCCCATGGTACTCAAAGTTCCCGATGGATCGAAAGGCGAAGGGGTTTGCCTTGTCCGCAACCGGCCCGAACTTCAGAACATACAGGATTTGTATTGCAAAAACATTGGCAGGAATCTTCTTGCCCAGGAGTTTATCGCCACAAGCAAAGGTCGCGACGCAAGGATCACTATGTGCGACGGCGAGGTGGTTTTTGGCGTTTTGCGCGACAATTCAGCCGGTGAAGATTTCAGGTCGAACATTTCGGTTGGCGGAAATGGCGTCTGGTGGGAACCGGATGATGAAGCTGTAAGGATAGCCAAAGCAGTAGTGAAGGTAATGGATATGAAGCTTTGCGGGGTTGATCTACTGTTTGGCGAAAATGGTTACATCGTTGGCGAAATCAACTCCATGCCGGGGTGCCTCCACGTTTTGCATCAGGGCAAATCAAATCTTCAGCGATTGCTTGAAGCAATTTACCGCGCCGTTGTCAAATATACCGGACATGACAGGTAAAACAAGGATCTCGCAAGGCGCAGTTGCCGCTATTATTCTTTTCATAACCCTCGTTACCCGCATGGGCGGGAACATTTTTCTGCCATCCCTGCCAAAAATTGCATCGGAGTTCGGCATTGATAAAGCCCAGGCAACGCTCAACATCAACCTTTACACGATTGCCCTGGCGCTGAGTTTTGCTTTTCTCGGTCCGCTGACCGACATCCTAAAAAAGAGGACATTGCTTATGTATGGCAGCATTGCCTGCATGACAAGCTACCTGCTGTGCGGGCTTGCCGTCAATATATACATGATTGACGCCGGCAGGCTTATACTTGCCGCCGGTAGCGGATTAATCATCATCACAGCCCAGACCTGGATCGGCGAGCGATCCGGAAAGGATGAACTTCTTGGCAGGCTGGCATGGTTTTCTCTTCTGGTTGCGTTGGCTCCAATGCTTGCCCCTGTGATCGGGGGCGTTGTCACCGACTACTTTTCATGGCGCTGGAATTTTGGGCTGATGCTGATTCTTACACTGTTCGTCATCATCATCATATTTCTGATAAAAAGCCGGGAGGAAGAAAAGCCACCCGGCAAGGTCAATTTGAATCCCATCATTTTATTGAAGACCTATCGGGAGATCATCCTGAACACCGCGCTTTTCAGGATCAGCTTGGTAATCCTCACCCTTTTTATGCTTCAGGGCGCTTTTCTCGCCTTTTCATCTTTTCTGCTAATTGACGATATGGGACTTACAGCCTCCCAGTTTGGACTGTTGAGCTTGATCTTCGCCGGAAGTATGCTGGTAGGACGATTTCCAACAATGTTTCTTGAAAAACGGTTTTCCATCCGCCAGGTGATGTTGTTCAACATTGTGGTGGTTGTAATTTCAATTGCAGGGAGCCTGGTCTATTATCAAATAATGGGGAGCCACACTGTAGTTGAAATCGTCTTTTTTATGACACTGATGAGGCTGGGCTTTAGCGGACTTGCCATTCTCGGAATGCGAAACTGCATGTTCCTCGATCCTGCGCGCAAAGGAACAATCTCAGGGCTTTACAGTTTTTTAAACCATACGAGCGGATGGCTGGGCGTTATTATCACCCAGGTATTTTACCAGATGAACCTGATTTCCCGTTCTATTTATAACATTACTTTGATTATCTCCCTGGTAATCATTGCCATCGGGATTTATCTTTTTCTCCGCGCCTATCCTGAAATCAGTGACCTGCTTGAAAACAGGGAAGAACCGTCCGAAGCAAAGGGACAGGTTTCTATACTGCAAACGGGTAAATATGAAGATTGATCTATGGTTTGTCAAGGGTACACTTGACGCCAATCTTATTACACACTTTGATAATAGCGTCAACCGCTATGTCGGTTGCCTGTTTCGGCGAATTGTCTGAATGGACTGCAGTTACTGTGATCTGTGACTGCTCAATTGCCAGCGAGTCAACCTTGATGGAAACCTTATATGTTTCTCTGGTAAATTCCACAAATCTTTCGGCATTATCTCTGCGGGTGATTTGAAATTTCGGATCGGAACCCAGGGTATCAATAACGGCTCCATACACGCGGAATGTACCGGCATCAATCATTACGGTGGCAACATCTGTCTGGCTTGTGTGCTTTGACTTGATTTTCCGCGCCAGGGTAACAAACTGTCCATTAACAGGTACGGAGACAATAAAAGCGAGTCCGAACAGTAAAAAAAGTGGGTATCTCATCTGTTTTTTCTTTTTAGCAGTTAAAAAAAATCAAAATTTGGCTATGAGTCCGGTATGTCAGCGTCTTGAATTGCCACGACCTTAAGGTCGTGGCAATTTATAAACAGATAGTTACTGGACTTTAGTCCAAATTGTTTCCTTTTCGGAGTGGGCTTATAATTAATTTTTTAAACATCGAACAGAAAATCCATGACTTTTCAGCGTTGTGAACCGGGAGACGCCATTATCAGCGTTTGAAATACTTCGGTACCATGCAAGAGTGTCGGAGAGCGAGGCTGACCAGAAAAGCGCGTAGTTACCAACACTGCCAAAGCCGCCGTGCGTATTGCGGTAGCCGCCTGCCAAAGCAGTGAAACCACTGAAGTTGCTGCCATTTCCATTTTCAAACCAATTTGCGGATGACTTCAGTTTTTTTCCAACCTCTCCTGAGCTACGCAAATTGACTGTATCAGCATCCGGTTGACTCATCCCAAGGCTTTTCTCAAGAATCTTCCACTCCCCATCATCAGGCAAATGCCATCCGGTGGGGCAAACGCTTTGAATACTTCCCCGACCAGATGAACTTTTTCCTCCTTCATTCATTGCGGCAGTTCGGTTATATAGCGCTCCGTATAATTTGTAATTCGACGTGTTTTTTGCTGCTGCAACAACACTATCTTCATAATTATAAACATAATAATACTTCAATGAATCTGAACCTTTCGATGATGCGCTTACCGCAGGCAGCCATGCCAGGTTTTCTGCCATCCAGGTTTGAACGCCGATTTTTACTATAGCATAGCTCTTTCCGTCGGGGTCGGTACATGGAGCAAACGTTACCTCATAGCTCTTTGAGGTAGTTGGCGAATCGGTAATAATTGTTGTATGAATACCACCCCGGCATCTGTAAAGGATGATATCGCCAATCCAATATCCAAGAGTGTAAATAGTCGTATTTTTAAAATTAGGAATAAGATTACCGCCTTGCGCAATTCCTGAATGTCGTATCGAATTTCCAACTCCGGTTGTTTCTGTACAGATCACTTTAAAACCCTCTGTTCCCAGGTTGGTGGTAAGGCTGACCATATAAATCCCGATTTTGGATAGCGACAGCGCAAATGCGTTGGCGCCCGGTTGAACAAACGCCTCGCCCCGCGCTACCGATTGTCCGGAAAGATTAAATACTTCCAGGAAAACAGTTTGTGCTTTTTGAATGTTAGCCACCAATGTTGTCATACCTGAAAAGGGATTGGGGAAAACGATCCCCCGAAGGTTTGGATCAGAAAGAGTTGTGATTCCGGCAGTAACGGCAAGTACCAGAGTATCATTCCCAGGCAGTGTGACGCTCAGGGCGCTTCTGAGGTTGGTGGCTTTAACGCTGTCAACCTTATCCGACGCGCCCGCAGCGGTAAAAGTCATGTTGAGATTTTGTCCGAAAAGGACAACGGAACTCAGCGACAAAATGGCGAAAGTGAAGAATTTTAACATAGATACAAGTATTAAGACATTTATTTTCATCAAATGTGAAAGCTTTACTTTATATCAGGAATCAATATCCATCTTCTCTGTAATTAACATTTTTAGTGATTGGATCTATTGCAGGAACCTGTTCTGTGGTAATAATCTGGGCATAAGGATCAGGAATTTTTTCGGTAGGATGCTCGGTATCATATTTCCAATATTTTGGAGGATTTACGGTAGGTAAATTCGGGCTTACCGGATAAAATGCAAAAGATGAAACAACGGCGCGACGTTGGATTATTTTAGTTGCGGAGACATTAATCACCATAAGGTCGGAGGCAAAAGTGATTTCGCCAACAGGATAATGATTACGAACACTTTGCATTGCCGATGCAATGGTATCGTCGGCAGCCTGGAAATGGGTGGCAACGGCAAGTCGTGGCGGGGGCGTCATCTGGCTCAGCAGGTAACCGAAAGCGCCTTGCGGAGTGTGTGAGCTGTTCTGCACCTGCATCGCGTAATTATAGGCTTTAATAAAGTCCGGATCTTCGGGTGACAATCCTGAATTTTTTAACGCCCAGACATAAGCAGGCATCACCATTTCATGGATAAGAACATCCACGCCCCCGCCATTGGCGATCATATCATAGTTTGGCTTCGTGTCGCCGCTGAATACCATTGACAAGCCATTCCATTCAAGTTTATAACTTATCGAACCCCTCCTGCAATGGATGGCAGGAAAATGGGTTATTTTAACTCTGGTTGAAGGATTGTTATAAGCAACGTTATCCATCGGAGATTTCCCTGATAAGGTCCAATCCAGCTCAATGGGGAAAATAGCAAAGCCGTCGTCGGGATCATCATCGGAAACCTGAACAGGGATATCGTGCAGCCCCCATTGGGTTTTAATTTCCGAAGGCAACGGATAGCCCGGATAACTGGTTGATCCAAAGCTGAAGCTCTCGGAATGCCAGCGATTCATATCTCTGAAACGCTCGCAGAAAGCACGCGTTCCGTCTTGATAAGGACCTCTGACATTCCCATCGAGATCTTTATAGGTGAAGTCGGAATTGCGCGGTCCCCAGATATACATCGGCTCTTTACGGTCTTCGGCAGGTCCGAAACAGTAAATGTGGGTGAGGTCGCTCGTATGGTCGCCATGCAGATGTGTGAGAAATATTTTATTCATCTTACTCATCCGAATTCCCATAGCATTGTATTTTGCCGCAACCCCGGTTCCGCAGTCAAAAACAAACTGATCGCCGCTGCCAACCTCTACAAAAATGCTGTTACATTCCTGCGACAACCTTGGGATACACGATGTTCCGAGGAAAGTAATCCGCATTTCGTTCGGGTCCAGTTTTTCGCCAAGTGGAAAAACAGGCAATGAGTCAAACAGGGAATTCTTTTCTGAAGGCACAGTCTCTTTTGAATTAAACGAGCTGCCAAAGCTGCTCAACGGGCTTCCAAGCGCAAGTCCTCCGAGGGAGGCGCCTGAAAGTTTTAACATTTGTCGGCGTGTCAGTTTCATTTTTATTTATCCCTCCTGTTAAAATTTTGAATTTCAGTTCAAGTAACTGCAAAAATAAGGCTGAAAAGTATTACAGGAATAAAAAAATTGCAATTATCTTCCTGTTTTTGAATATTTGTTAAAAGTTTTATGCTTTTTTCTTTTTTCTTTCCTGTCTTTATGTAGCAAAAATCCCTTTGTCAATCTGCTGCCATTTTATAGAACATAGTAAATCCCCCTGCAAATACAGGAGGTTGATATTCTAAATTTGGAATCCGGGAAAGATAAAAAGAAACCACACAATTATACCAATGTATGTAAGTTCGTACGTTGGTGAAACAAAACAGGCTGTAAATAATTAGTTTACAGCCTGTTATAAACTTGAGTGGTGGAGCTGGAGGGATTCGAACCCTCGTCCAAACAAGTAGCAAAAGCGCTTTCTACATGCTTAGCCTTTTATTGATTGTAGAGAACCGGCTGGTAAAAAGCGAACCCACCTGATCCTTAGTCCCTGTTATTTCACCCAGACGGCAGAACAACGCCCGGATTATCTCAACTTTTGCGATGCCTCATCCGAAACACCGTTGAGAAAGGTTTTCCGGGAGACAAGACGCGCCTAATTTCTAAAATTAAGCAGCAAG
The DNA here is from genome assembly GCA_026391715.1 of Bacteroidota bacterium. GTDB lineage: Bacteria > Bacteroidota > Bacteroidia > Bacteroidales > FEN-979 > CAIVAT01. The sequence continues at coordinate 12,037 of JAPLDO010000046.1, read as the reverse complement.
TCTGTATGAGTAATTGTCGCCGTTTATAGGCATTGAGAACTGACTTTTTACGAGGTCGGCTCACGAACACTCGGCATGCTTACGATCCCACTTCCCTGCTGTCAAAACCGGTCAGCCCCATGGAATTATCAACTGACAAAAGTAGTGTTTATTTTATTGTGCCAAGATGGTTCAGAGTATTAGTTTGGAAAATACTTTTCTAAAATAAATTTATGGTTTTGCTTTATCAATTTGTTGCAGAAGTTTGCCGGCCTCTTCGTTTCCGGGATTTAATCTGAGAACTTTTAAGCAATACACTTTGGCGCTGTCGAAATTCCTTTTGTGATAATTGGCAACGATAAGGTTGAAAGTGGCGTTCAAATTATCAGGTGAATGGAGGAGGTATTTCTTAAAATCTGCAATAGCTGAATCATGTCTGCCGAGTTTATCTGTACAAAGAATGCCCCGGTAAATGTAGGACTCATATTCTTTCGGATTGAGTTTGATCGTACTGGAATAATCGGCAAGGGCAAGTTCATATTTCCCGATGTGGTCGTAAATAATGCCTCTGTTCTTATACAATGAAAAATTTGTTGAATCAAACTTCAACCCATCAGTCAAGTCATTAATAGCTTTATCATATTGTTTATTTTCATTAAAAATGAATGCTCTGTTAATATATGCTGAAATACATCTTGGATTTTTTTCCATCACGTCGGTCCATAACGACACACTGTCTTTCCAAACCAGGTTGCGATTCCATGTCAGGAAAATCAGAAAGAAAATCACCAGCATTCCGGCAGCGTCAAATATTTTTTTCCTCCTAACAGCAACAGACTGACGCTTTTTCCAGAAAGTAATTGCGGCGATTGTGGCAAAACCTATGTAGGGAATGTATGTATAACGTTCGGCGACAAAAGCAGGTCCTACTGGCAGGAATTGCAATACCGGAAAGATTGTGAAAAGAAAGAATAACAGTCCAAAAGTGATATAATTATCATTTTTCCATGTTTTCCATAATGCAAACGCAATCATTATTAAAATAAGAGGCGAAAAATATATATAAAATGGAACAGCTCCCTGAAGCGTAACAGGGTAAGAATAAACAACTGTCTGGTAAAATGGAAACAGGAATTTGATCGTGTAAATGAAGATTCCATAAGGAGCATAAAAAAGACTATCAAACAGAGGTATTTCCAGAGGGTTAATGAAGTTGCTTGCTTTCTGGGCAAAAACGGCTATGACGCCAAAAATGAGAGATAAAGTCAAAAAAGGAATTTTTTCCAGAATTATCTTCCAGGTAAATTTTCGGGATAAAAAATAGTCAATCAGAAATAGTACTAAAGGTAAGGTAACTGCTTGAGCTTTTGATAGCAATGAAAAAACAAAGAAAATGAGCGTAAGGATGAAAAATGATGTTTTGCCATTGCGCGCGTAATACAAATATGAAATTAATGAGAGAAAGAAATAGGCTGTATAAAGCAGGTCTTTACGTTCAGAAACCCAGGCAACAGATTCTACATGCATAGGATGAATTGCAAAAAGCAAAGCAATGGTGACAGCAATATTTACATTCTTTTTCAACAGGTGGAAAAAAAACACGTAAACGAGAAAAGAATTAACAAGGTGCAATATCAGGTTATGAAAATGGTACCCTTGTGCAGACAATTTAAAGAGATGATAATCAAAGGAAAAGCTCAGAATTATAAATGGATGGTAATTTCCCATAAAATACGTCGAAAAAATTTTCCTGAAGTTTACAAAGGAAAAGGCAGTAATCATATCATTGTTCATGATGTAAACAATGTCATCCCAATTTACAAATTCGTTGTTTAGGGATGGGAAGAATGCTATTAAAGTGGCAAATCCCAGCAGGAGAATTTTCCAATTCAACATCTTCTCTTCTTTTATGCTGATCTTCTTTTTAGTTGCCATAATCATTAAAGGAAAGAATTGTATTTACGAACTTTGAAATATCATACGGGGTATGAAAAATATGATGGAGTTCGGCGATAATAGGAAAATGGTCTTCGACAATAATTTTTTTAGAAATTTCAGTATAGAACGTATTTACAGCAGTTTTTCCTTCTAAAACCAGATCGTGTGAAACATGTTCACTAAAGAAACCTTTACCGATAAGTAGTCCAAAAGTACGGTTACGGCTTAGGTCATTTAAGGCGGTAAGAGTGAAATCGCCGTATCCACAGTAATTAAACAAAGTTTTCTCATGCCCTCCAAACCATTTGAGAACGCTTCGCATTTCCCTGAAGGCTTTGGTAAGAATCATAAACCTCAGATTTGGCGAGTTGAATTGCGCATCAACGATACCGAGTACAACGGCATAGATATTTTTCAGGATGCTAAGCAGTTCAACGCCGAGAATGTCATCAGAATAATCAAGATGAATACTTGTGTTTTCAAATAAAAGTGAGATTTGTGAAATATCAAGATTTTGTTGGTGACCCAAAGTAAGCCCGGTTGGCAGCCGGTTAATAATTTCCCTTGCAAAACCAGGTCCTTTAAGGGCGCTAACCCTGTTCGGTAAAATTTCCAATAAACATTCTATAATCGTTTTACTTCCATAGCCGAAGCCCTTAGCCAGATTTATAAAATGGGCTTCCGGTGGCAGATGGGTTCGAATGGTTTTCAGGTAATCAATCATGACCACCGAAGGAACTGCCAGAAATATAATTTCACTATGTTCAAGAAGTCGGTTATCGGTTGTAGCATGAAGCCCCTTATGCAAACGAATAGCTGGAAAGTATCTGGAATTTAAATGGTTAATATTTATATCGGCGACAGTGTCCGGTTCGATAGAGTGAAGAAGAATATTCTCCCGCTCAGTTTCAGCAAGGATATTTCCCAAGGCAGTGCCAATGGTTCCAGCGCCGATAATTGATACTCTGTATTGTTTGTTGTTCATAATTTATTTCTTCATATTTGTCGGAAATTCAAGGTGAAAACATGCGCCATTTTCATTGGATACAGATAATTTTCCCTCAACTTGTTGTACGAGGAGGCTGATGATTTTTGAACCCATAGTTGCTGAGTTTTCCATTGTGAAATTTTCAGGTAACCCTATCCCGTTGTCACACACTGAAATACAATATTTTTCATTCTCAGCAGGTAGGAGACTTACCGTAATAATTCCTGACAGACTTCCAGGGAAGGCATATTTGTATGCGTTGGTTAATAACTCATTAATAATTAATCCGACTGGAAGTGTCATCTCGATTGAAAGAGTACATTCGCTGATTTCAGTTATAATTTCTATTCGATTATCACTGAATGAATTAGAAATTATAAGGCAGAGATGTTGAAGGTATGTATCGAACGGAATGGTGTTGATTTCTTGTGATTTATAAAGTTGTTCATGTACTAACGACATAGTGCGTATTCTAAGTTTAAGATCGGTTAAGGAACTCGAAAGCTTTAAATCTGATGCCTCATCACGCAACATATCCATCAAACTACCAAGAATGGCAAAATTGTTTTTCACACGATTGTGGATTTCACGAAGCAGAAATTCTTTTTGCCGGGCATTCTCAGAAAGTTCTTCCTCAAATCGTTTATTTTCAGAAAAGTCTCTGACCACGGTAATAATTTCCTCCACAGAGCCAGTTGACAGATCAAGTATTGGGTTTAAAATTGCTTCAGCCCAAAAAGAGGATCCATTCTTCCTGATTGCTTTGTAATAATACCGAATTGGTTTTTTAAGGTGAAGCATTTCAATGATTTTCTGGTTAACATTTGCCTGAAATGAAGTTTCTACCAAATCAAGGGGGCTTTTATTTTTCATAATCTCCTCAACAGTAAATCCATATAATTTTTCACAGGAGTTACTTATGTATAATCGGCTCAGGTCGGCTTTTAACAACGAAATGCTGTCGGTTGTATTTTCTGCCAGAAACCGATGTAGTTCCTCACTTTGTTGCAAAAGGTTTTTGGCTTCAATGTTATCTTTTATTTCCTGAACTAACTGTTCGTTTAATTCATTAAATCTGTGTTTTCTTCTTTGGTTACTCCGTGTAAGCAGGTCAATAACAAAAATAAGTGTCAGGAATCCAAGGAAAGTTGCTTCGAAACCCAATGTTTGTATTTTACGGTTTTTTATCTGGAGATTTTGAATAAGAATTTTCTGTTTAGTTAACTCATTTTGAGTTTCACTTTCATTAATTGATTGATTTGCCTCCAGAATAAGAGTTTCAGAACGGTTTTTTTCAAGACTAAGTTTGATTTTGTATTCAACACATTTTTGAAAATAATCGTACGCGTCCTTATAACGACCTTCATAAATTGCATAATCTTTCAATAAACGATAAACAACCTCCTGGTAGAGAGCCTGATTTATGCCGAGCGCCACTTCCAGTGATTTATTGTAATAAGGTAGTACTAAATCATCTCTGCCCAACAACCAATATGCTTCACCTACGTTGAGGTAGGAAGAAGAAACCAGGTCTGGTTTTCCAATTTTTTTCCGGATTACCAAAGCTTTTTTGTTAAATGCAAGGTTCTGACGATAATTTCCCAATCTATAAGATATGTGTGCAATTCGCGTGTATAATACAGAAAGTTCTAAAAGATTGGGTTCATCAGAGAATGCGGTAATCGCTTTCTTATAGAGATAAGCCGCTAAATCATATTGCTTTTTTTGCACATATACATCTCCAAGCGATTTGAAGATAAAACCTTCAAGTTTCAGGTTCCGCGTTTTGGATAAAACGGCGATGGAAAAATAAAGTGACCGAAGAGCTAAATCATAATCTTTAATTGCAAGGTAATAGTTGCCATATATGTAGAAAACTCTGGTTTTGGCTGATAAATCAGAAGTTTTTGTTGCAAGTTCAGAAATAATCCCAAGATATTTTTCAGCAAGTTCATAATTCCTTATTGATATAAATAAACCAATAACGCGACCATAATAGAATATTTGTTTGCTGATATCTCCTGTTTGTTGAAATATTTCGATGCATTTATACATCTGTTGAAGGGATTTTTCATACTGTTCGTTTTCGGAGTAATAATTAGCTAATTGCGCCAATGAGTCGGTTTGATGGATGATAATCAAGGAATCTTTAACTGGTTTGAAATCTTTAGAGCTACCACAAAAAGGGATGCAAACCGTGAAACAGATGAATATGAGCGCCTTCATGTGGTAATAAATCTGAAAGTAAAGACTATTCAAATACATTTAGTATAAAAGGTTATTGCCTTTTGCATATTTAATTAATTCATAGAATATAGGGGCAGCATCGTGATACTTAATTTTTATAAAAACAGTATTGTGAAACAGAATTGAAACTTTAAAATTAAAATGTTTATTAATCCAATTGAGGTTTTCAAAAAATAAATTGACATTAAAAGATTCTCTATGGTTGATAAAGTTATTATCCATGAAAAAAAGAGGTATTTCAATACAATTATAAGATTTATGATTGTTAAAATCAAACAAATGAAAAGGGCCGCATATCCCATTTCTAAATCCATAATCGTTCGGAAAGCCTAATGTATAATCCGTCTGTATATTTAATTCTTTATATATATCTGGAGTAGTTTTAATATCAAACCTTAAAAAATGCTGCCGATTAATTTTTAACGTTTTTGGGCAGGCTTTTTCTAAAGCGTTAATTTGTCTTTCAAACTCCTGACTATTCTGAAAAGTATCATAACCGGCGTGCAAACCAATATTGGCATTATTCTTGAAAATATCTGAGAAAATGTTTTGCATTTTACTTGAATGGACGTCGTAGTCTCCATCCTTTTTTGATTTATTACTTAGAAAAAAGAATACAGATGGTATCTGTTGTTGCTTTTCAAAATGTAACAGTTTATAAAAGGCTTCGGTGTAATAATCATCAGAACCCGTGAGTTTTTGTTGTAAAGCTTTCATGATAGGCACAAAAGCTGAAATTTTTTTTGACCGTAGGCTAACCCCTATCATCTCGACCCACCCGCTGTTCAACCGGTCAATATCGTGGGTAATAATCATGTGTGATTTTGATTTTGTTCCAAGCGGTTTTTGTTGCACTGCAATATTAAATTTCTTCAGGTGTTGTGCCAGCAATTCAAAATAAATATTGACAATTGGTAAATGAAGGAAATTGAACCGGTACTGAAGTGATTTTACAAAGGGAAAACGTTGATGAATATCCCTTTCCTGAATAATATGTTCCTGTAGCCCACTCAGAAAAAAGAAGCCATTTATGAAGGGATCGAAGTTTAACTTGTTCTCCGATTCGTTGGCATTTGAATATAGGAAAACAGGTATCTTTTTATCCTCATAAGTAAACCAAAATGGATCAGGATATTGAAGTATGTTTGTAAATTCAATCAACGAGACAGAACCATATTGAATGAAATAGTCTGTAACAGAAATATTTGAAGATAATTCATAGTAATCTCTGAAATGACCTTCCATGTAATTATAAATTGCCTGCCTGTTAAGAGTCATTTGAAGCTAGTTTGATTCTGATTGCAGAGAACAGATGAATAATTTGTTTTTTGTATGAAAAGTACATGAGTATTGAAATTACCACGGAAGGAATCAGCCATAAAAGGTAAAAATTAATTGGATTCCAGAGTTGCACTAAAGTTGCTCCGACCATTAAAAGGAAAAAAACTACAGGTAAAATAATGATTTTAGCCCAGTTATATTGAATCGGGAAATGTTTTAAAGATATTACCGAGATAAATGTTGTCTGAATAATTTTACTTAAAGCAGAACTGATGATAAGGCTCCAGATACCAAAAATGGGAATCAGGAAAATATTAAGCAGAATATTAATAATTGTTGAGACAAAGAAAACCCCTGGCAAATATATTGTCTTCTTTAAATAATACAGTGGGATAGCAAAAATCAAATACAATAAACGAAAAATATACATTACTGAAATTGCTCCTAAATAGATAGAACTTGTTCGATATTTAATGTCAATTACGAAATCAATAATTATCTGAGCAAGAAAAATAATACCGATCATACCAGTAATCGAGATTACAATGAGCAAATGAGCGTTTGTTCTGATACTTTCCATATAATCCTTAGGTTTGTTCTTCATCAACTCGTTAAATTCAGGAGTTATATGAGCATTTACAGCGGTCAGAAGCATGTCAACAACAATAGTCAGGTTAAATGCCATTTGATATAAAGCTAACTGGTTTGTCCTGCTCGTTAATATGTTAAAAACGAATTGGTCAGAAAAAGTTGACAGCCAGTAAAGTCCATTGTAAAATACTATCGGTAAGAAGAAAAACCATTGCTTATAAATATATTTCAGCTTAAAACTTAATTGAAATGAATTTTTCGATCTGATATAAATCAGGAAGATTATTATAGCAATCCCGGCAAATCTGCCAATAAACGTGCCCAGTATTTTGTTGTTAAATGCGAACAAGCCTATTGAGGAGCCAATTATCTGAAAGAAGAAAATAAGAATGGAGAAGATAAAGTTTTCTTTATTGTTGCGCTCAACTCTTAATATGCTTTGTATAACCCTGGTAAATGAGAGATTCAACGCGTTAAGGGTAACTATTGCCAGTAATATTTGATAATCAGGGATTGTGTTTTTAAAAAGTTGCCGGTTAATATCAGCATTAAAAGGAAAAAGCAGGAGAAGAAAAATTCCCGTAAGAATTAAGAAGCAACTGAATATAGTACCGTAAAATTCTTTAAGCTTATTTATATCTTCCTGGTATTCATAATAAAATCGAGTAATTAATTGATCGGCGCCGAATGAAATGAAAATGAATATAAGATTAGTATAAAGATTAATCAGGTTATAAATCGAAAATTCAGCCTCAGTAAGGTAATTCGAATAGAGCTTAATCATCACAAATCCAGCTAATGGTGGCAGGATTTGAATAACGGTAAAGAAGGCTGTTTGGGAAAAAAATTGTTTTACTCTATTCATTAATTAGCTCTATGAATTGCTTTCTAAAAATACCGGAATGATAATACTGCTGATAAAACTGAAGCGATCGTTTTTGAATCTGGTTATAAAACGATTGATCTGTAACTAATTGATTGATTCCTTTATCATCGTCGTACATTATGCCACAACCAGCTTTAATCTTTTCTTCTGTTTTGGTTCTTTTATTTCCTACAAAAGGAATTCCCAGCGATAGATAATCAATTTCTTTATTCGCTTCCTGCACCGCATAACTGAAATGAATCGGATGGATAAGACTCACGCCTATTAATTGATGCGAAAACTGCAAGTTTGATAAAGCCTTTTTTAATTCATCTTTCGACAAGCGGTCATAAAAATGAATATTTTCTTTCCCAATTATCATTTCTGCCACCTCCTTTTCCGTGATGTTGCCAAAAATGAACAAAGGGAGCTTATATTTAGCAGACAAGGCAACAGCATCGAGCGCTCCTTTGTCGGTTGTAAATAAGCCAAGGTAAATAAAGGCTTTGGGTAAATTGGGAGCTTGGCGACATTCCATATTTTCGAACGGAGAGGAGTACAAGCCAACAAAGCACTTTTCCGAATTAAAATACTTTTTCAATTCGTAGCCATTCACAATAACAAAGGTCACATAATTTGCTACCAGTTTTTTTTCTATGGCAGTGGTTATAAACTTAACGAACTGTTCGATAAATTTGAAAAAACCAAGTTTTCTGCGGATTGCATATAGTACCAGATCAATATTGAAATCGAGTGTTTCGTAGATAACCTTTTGCTTAAAGAGGACCAGAGGCAGCAATGATAAATCATAAATAATTACAATGTCAAAAGACTTTATCTTCTTTTTAAACCGGAATATTTTATCCCATTTAAAAAATTTTAGCGATAAAATGTTGATAATCAAAAACCACAGATTAGGATTGGAATTATCCTGAAAGACGGTTGTCTGGCAACCATTCTCCTGTAATATTTGTTCTTCCAGTTCGATGCGTGGATGGCGCGTATTAGTGTAAAATGAAGTAAAGAATGCTACTCTTAGGGCTGTCATTGCAAGGATTTAAGGATAACCAAATAATTTGGAGAAAAATACCTGATCAGACGATAGAGAATTCTGCTTATCAAGTTGAGCGCCTTTTGGTATAATTTTGAAGGTTTACTGTAAAAATGCAGCCATTTGAAATCAATTATCTCCAAGCCAGATCTCTCAGAGATTTCAAGCATATTAATAGGATCAATATAACAGGTATGTTCAGGATGATAGGATGGAGCTTTAAACAACATGATGGAAAAAAACTGTTTAATACTGAATGGGTTAGGGGTAGTAATAATAATCTGACCTTCAGGTTTTAAGAATTTTTTATAAAAAGTCAGAAAAGTACCCACATTTTCAACATGCTCAATGACGTCTGACATAATGATTCTGTCAAAATTCAGACATAATTCTGTCAGTTCATTTGGAGTTACAATTTTATAATTCAGTTTCAGCGCGTTAAACTTTTCCAATTCAGTTTCATTAACATCAACGCCAATCAACGATATGGCTTGTTCTTTCCATCTGGCATGTAGCCATAGCGGGGAATAATAATCAAAATCCTGACCCAGACAACCTACATCCAGAACATCGCATCGGTCTATCAGGGATGAAATAAGAGCGCTTTTATGTTCAATCCCCGCTTTTTTAAATTGCTCAATTCTTTCTTCTTTATCCATGCGATTGTATTATCATCAGATATATTTTTGGTTTCAGCGCAAAAGTTTGTTTTAACAAATCAAGTTTTCCTTGTCCGTCACTTTTTTGAAATGCATGAAATGAATTTGAAGGAAAAATTATTCTTGCCATGAAATCGTTTCGTTTGATCAGAGCTATGAGATTTTTCAACTCTTTGCGAGTATGCAGATGCCAGCCGGTTGGTGAAGCTCCCGAAAAATCAGTGAAAGATGCGATCATAAGGAATCCGGTTGGAAGAAGCAATTGGGTGCAAATTTTAGTAATTCTATCGCATTGAAGCGAGATGTCCTTAACATTAAAATCGGAGAAGCCAATTGCAGAGATAAAATTATACTTTGAGTTAACCGAACCGGCTTCAGAACATGTGAAGTTGAGCTTTTCAGGAAGTGAATTCAGTAATGAAGCGACTTCTATAGCTTTTGAACTGAAATCAACACCCAGCGTAAACTTGAAATATAAACTAAGCGCGAAAGTTTTCAGCCCAAAACCACATCCCAAATCAATGCAAGTTTGAGAATTGAGATCAGATAGATTTAAAAGTTTTTCTGAAGATAATAAAGACATCCAACTGTCAATCTTATTTTTCTCAACTGAATAACCTGGAAGACCTTCGAAACCGGAGTATTTGTGGTTATAAAACTCTCGTACATCTTTCATTTGATTCGCTGTAAAGAATAATTTTTGTTTAGAAAAAATTAATGAATTCTATTTATGGGGCAAAACGCCATTCAAGTACCTTTTTTTACTAACTATTTCCCCTTTTCCGGCTGAAAAAATGGATGCATTCAATTCAAATCCTAAAATAAGACTTAGCGAATTAATGTAGATCCATACAAGCACAATCATCAAAGTTCCCAGCGAACCGTAAAGTGCATTGTAACTGGAAAAATTGTCAACATAAAAATTAAAGCCAAGAGTTGTAATAATAATAAGAGTTGTTGCGAGCAATGATCCCGGTGAAATGAAACGATAATTTTTTCGTTTTGCAGGAGCGAGATAATATACTATGGAAATTGCCATCAGCAGTAAAGCGAGAATAATCAACCAGCGAAGCAATTCCAAAAGGAATACAATTAAGCCGCTATTTTTTATTATTTCGGGAAGAACAAACATTAGCAAAGTTGACCCGAAGGTCATCAAACCGATTGCCGTAATTAACAACATACTATTAATCAGAACAATAAATATGGAGATCAGATACTGGCGGATTCCTGTTCTGATCTCGAGTTCGTGATAAGTATTGTTGAATGCTTCAATCAGGCTGTTTACTCCATTGGTTGAAAAGTACAGCGATAATATTAAATTCAATATCAGGATACCGCTCCGAGGTCGTGTTACGATATCAATTATAGTATCTTTGACTGATTGGTATGCCATGTTTGGCATAAAATCCTGAATGATGCCAAGTAATAATGGCTGAAAATCTTTGATTGGAATAAAGGGAATAATATTGAAAAGAAAAATCAGGAAAGGAAAAATTGCAAGGAAAACGGAATAGGATATTGCTGCGGCTCTTGAGTTAATATAGCCTTCTGTAAGCCCGCGAATAAAGAATACGGCAACATCATACAAAGGAATTTCGTCAAATCCGGGTAAAATAATACGTCTCGACGTCCTTAACCCCCACGAAATTAACCAAAGAGATAAAACCCATTTTGAAAGACGTTCATAAACAGACATAGATTATAAATACTATTTTAAAGAAATATCAGTTCATTAATTTTTATTAACGAGCCTTCAAACTCATATCGAGACTTTTAATATGATGTGTCAGAGCGCCTACGGAAATATAATCAACGCCGGTTTCGGCATAAGAACGCAACGTTTCAAAAGTAATACCGCCACTGGCTTCGGTTTCAAACCTGCTACCAATCTGAAGAACTGCTTTTGCCAGGTCAACGGGAGTGAAATTATCAAGCATGATTCTGTCAACCTGCCCAAATTCGAGGGCTTCCGTTAACTCGGTAAAATTTCTCACTTCAATTTCAATTTTCAAATTCCGACCAGTTTTCTTGAGGTAATGTTGAACGGCGGAGATAGCCTTCGCAATTCCGCCGGCGAAATCAATATGATTATCCTTGATCATAATCATGTCATATAGCCCCATTCTATGGTTATTTCCCCCACCGGTTTTTACGGCATATTTTTCAAGTTCACGAAGCAGTGGGGTTGTTTTTCTGGTGTCAAGAATCTGTGTTTTCAAACCGGCGATCTGAACAACCATTTTATTGGTGGCGGTGGCAATCCCGCTGAGTCGTTGCATGAAATTCAATACGAGTCGTTCAGCCTTGAGAATTGATGCTTTTTCGCCAGTAACTATAAATACAACATCGTCAGGGTAAACGAGTGCGCCATCGGTTTTAAAAATTTCTAAGTCAAGTGATGCGTCAATCCGATGAAAAATGCGTTTCGCAATATC
>JAPLDO010000237.1 GCA_026391715.1 Bacteroidota bacterium | reverse complement strand
GGGAAGGCTTAATGGCTGGGCTTCGGCGAAAGACGTCATTCTGAAGTTGGCTGGTATTCTTACCGTGAAGGGCGGAACCGGGTTCATCGTGGAATATTTTGGCGAAGGCGCTTCATCTCTCTCATGTACCGGAAAAGGAACCATCTGCAATATGGGCGCTGAAATAGGCGCTACCTGCTCGGTTTTTCCTTATGACTCAAAGATGGAGGCTTACCTGCGGGCAACCGGAAGGAGCGAAGTGGCAGAAGTTGCAACACAATTTGCCTCATTCCTCACTCCTGACGAAGATGTATATAAAACCCCGGAACTTTACTATGATCAGGTTATCAGGCTTAACCTTTCGGAGGTGGAGCCATATATCAATGGTCCATTTTCACCTGACATAGCTCACCCGATTTCGAAATTCAAAGCATTTATCAGAGAGAATAACTATCCTGAAATACTCGACGTCGGGCTTATCGGTTCATGCACCAATTCATCGTATCAGGATATTTTCCGAGCCGCTTCAATAGCGAGACAGGCAAGCGAAAAAAAACTTTCCGTTAGATCGGAGTTTGTGATTACGCCGGGCTCGGAGCAGATTCGCTTTACCTGTAAGCGTGACGGACTCCTTGAAATATTCAATGAAATAGGCGGCGTGGTTATGGCAAATGCCTGCGGTCCCTGTATCGGCCAATGGACCAGAAAAATGGATGATCCGGATCGGAAGAACTCTATCCTTAACTCCTTCAACCGCAATTTTGCCAAACGCAACGATGGAAATGCCTCAACCCATAGCTTTATTGCATCTCCTGAAATTGTTACAGCCCTCACTCTCGCCGGCGTTCTTTCGTTCAATCCAATTACCGACTACCTGATTAACGAATCGGGTAATCCAGTAAAACTTGATGAACCGCTTGATGTGGAACTTCCTCCAAACGGATTTGAAGTTAAAGACGCAGGTTATGTGTCGCCGCCGGCAAATAGTTCGGATATTAAAGTTCATATAAACCCGGCTTCGGATCGGTTGCAAGCGCTCGAACCATTTGAAGCCTGGGACGGGAAGGATTTGACGGGCATGCGATTGCTTATCAAAGCTAAAGGAAAATGCACTACCGACCATATCTCCATGGCAGGTCCCTGGTTACGGTTTCGTGGGCATCTCGACAATATTTCGAATAACCTTTTAATGGGGGCTGTCAACTTTTTCAATGGTAAAACCAATGCGGTGAAAAATCCCGATACCGGCGAATACGGCGAAGTATCAAAAACTGCCCGTTATTTCAAAAGCAAAGGCATTCTAACAATTATCGTTGGCGATGAAAATTATGGGGAAGGTTCATCCCGCGAACATGCCGCCATGGAACCACGCCACCTCGGAGTAAGGCTGGTACTTGTAAAGTCGTTTGCCCGCATTCATGAAACTAACCTGAAGAAACAGGGAATGCTGGCATTAACATTTTCCAATCCCGACGATTACAGCAAAATTGGACAGGACGATATTTTCGACCTTCAGGGACTTGCTCAAATAGCCCCTGGGAAGCCCTTGACATTAACGCTTCGTCATTCAGACGGAACAAATGAAGAAATTACCCTTAATCATAGTTACAGCGACCAACAGATTAAGTGGTTTAAAGCAGGAAGCGCGCTTAATTACATGAAAACTTTAAATTAGAGAAATATGATATTAGATAAATTTATGAAGGATCTTTCTGTTATGACAGATGAATCCTGTAAAATAGACGAATCGTTGTTCAAGCAATTCGACGTAAAACGCGGACTTCGCAATGCCGACCATACAGGAGTGCTGGTAGGTCTGACTCGCGTAGGCAGCGTTGTTGGCTATGAAAAGATTGACGGCAAACTTGAAGCCATTGATGGAAAACTTATTTACCGCGGCATTGATATCCGCGATATAGTGCATGGTTGCCAGGCTGCAAAACGTCCCGGATTTGACGAAACAGTATTTCTATTGCTGTTCGGCAGACTTCCCAAACACGAGGAACTGGTTAATTTCTCCACCGGGATGGCTGAGCTGCGGGCGTTGCCGGAAAATTTCAACCGCGACATGATCCTTACCATGAAAGGGAAGGATATTATGAACATGCTTGCCCGTTCCATCCTCGCATTATATACCCTGGATGAGAAAGCAGATGACACCTCCCTTGAAAATATTGTAAGGCAGTCCATCAGCCTGATTGCCAAATTACCTACAATCGCAGTTTATTCTTACCATTCTATGCGTCACCTTATTTATTATGATACGCTAACGGTTAGGTATCCTGATAAACGTTTGAACACTGCCGAAAATTTCCTGTATATGCTCAAAGGCAGTGATTATACCGCACTGGAAGCGGAATTACTTGACCTTTCCCTGGTTCTTCATGCAGAACATAGCGGCGGAAACAACTCCACCTTCACAACGCGTGTTGTTAGTTCAAGCGGCACCGATACATATTCGGCTATTGTGGCGGCAATCGGATCTCTGAAAGGACCGCTTCATGGCGGCGCAAACCTTCAGGTAATTGAGATGATGGACAACATCAAAGCTAACGTGAAGAACTGGGCAAACGATGATGAAGTGGCTGAATATCTTCGTAAAATCACACGCAAGGAAGCTCATGACCACAGCGGAAAAATTTACGGCTTTGGACATGCCGTTTACACAGTTTCCGACCCAAGAGCGCTTTTACTAAAGGAGAAAGCCCGTTTACTTTCCAAAGAAAAAGGGAGAGAAGATGAAATGGCGCTTTATGAAGCCATTGAACGCATCGGTCCCGAAATTTTCTATGAATTTAAAGGAACGCAGGATAAACTGATTTCACCAAATGTTGACTTCTATTCCGGCTTTGTTTATGATTGTTTGAAGATACCTAAGGAACTCTACACTCCGTTATTTGCCATCTCACGCATCAGCGGATGGTGCGCTCATCGGCTTGAGGAGATGATAAGCGGACGCCGAATCATTCGTCCGGCGTATAAAACAGTGGAGCCTGCGAGGGGATATACGCCTCTGGAGGAAAGATAGACGCACCTGCCATTACTTCTGAATTTTTGAAAAATCAATCCTGTTTCATTCATTAATCTTCAGGATTTTTATTAACGACTAAATCGCTTCAGCATTTATATATATACGTTTCATCGTTCTGCCGAAAAGAAGCGCGTCGTACCACATATAATAAAAGCGCTGAGCATTAAACCAGGTAAGACCATCTTTGAAATCATCGTGCCGGTCGTAAGGATCGGCAAAAATGATTACGTCGTCAACGAGAGTTTCAGTATTTCGTGTGTCATAGCCAACAACAAGCGCCCAATGACCTCCCCAGTCGCTCCATTCGATCAAAGTCGGAATTTTTTTATTGAGATTTTCCCTTAGCATTTCCAGGGTTCCTTCCTCATGCCATGAAGCGATAAAGCCATGATTGTTGAGCCAGGCGGTCATCTGATCAGGGTTTGTGCCGGTTGAAGTACTTGTGCCCATCTCTTTGGCGATGGTCATCTCATCGCCGGTTTTTCCAAGATAGTTCAGTAAAGACAATACCGCCGCAGGTCCACAGGTATATTCTGTAGTCTGCTGGTATGATTTGACATCAAGAAGGACTTTACCGGGCGAAGAAGTTCCTATAACAGTGGTTACATAGTATTTTCCTGATTCAGGTTTGACCGGGACAGGTTCGGAACTGTCACTTTTCTGGCATGAGAACAGTAACATCATGATGAACAGCATCATGGGATTTGAAACATTTTTTTTCATTATTATCAGGATTGATTTGGTTAGTGTGGCATTATTAGATAGTTAAAGCCAAGCGCCATAGGACGCTCAAAGTTGTAAAGTCAATTTTAATTGTCCACCAAGTCCTTGCTGAATAATTTTCATTAATGTTGACAGTCTGATATCCGATGAGTTATTTTCAATCCTTGAAATGTATGATTTATTGGTGCCACATTTCTCTGCAAGTTCTTCTTGTGTCATACCAAGTTTTGTCCTGGCTTCTTCGAGTAAAACACCAAGTCGGAAAGACTCAAATTGTTGTTCCCATTGTTCACGTTTGGGTTGTCCTTTCTTCCCATACTTTTTATCGAGAATTTGGTCTAATGTCGTAATATTACTCTTTGTTTTCATTTTGATATTCCTCCTTTATTTTAAGCGCTTTTTCTAATTCTTGTATAGGTATCTTTTGAGTTTTCTTTTGGAAGGCATTTCCAAGAACTACTAAATTACCTTTGTCAAAAAATGAAAAGATACGATAAATGTTGCTACCTACTTCAATTCTAATTTCATATAGTCCCTTTGTTCCTTCCAAGCGCTTAAAATATTTTTCTGGGACTTGTCGAGGTACTCGAATTAAATTCAACGCCCACTCAATACTAAAGTTTCATTGTTGCGGTTGCAAGTTGGTTAGGCACAGGGCTTTATAGTGTTTTCAAATTTTTTCTTCCTGAAATACTCAATAATCTCCTCTTTGGTCATTTTAGACAATTTCTCACTCAATATTTGTCTTTGCTCACGCATGAACTTCACCGCGTCGAACGTTTTTTTAATCGTTGTCTCCATAGGTCATAAAATCTCTTGGTGAACGAATTTCTAATTGCTTGTAGCCATTCTTAATGTTTATGGCATTATAGCCTCGAATTCTTTGAACGTTTACAATATGCTTAAAATTCCAACTGATCAAAAAATCTGCCCGGTTTATTGTCGCAAGGGCAATATGTAAACAATCTGGAAGACTTGTTTGCCCTACTACTTTTTCAAGGATGTATTGTGTTGCCAAATCTACGACTTCTTCATTTGTCTCCAAGAATTCAGTGTCTTCGACTTTAAGGTTTTCCACCAATTTCTTGACATTATCGGGAGCTGGGGTCAGCTCTTCCTGAGTCACTGCGGAAAACAGCAGTTTAAAGATAAGAAAAACTCATTTACTTATCCGTGATTTCTGGCGACTTGTTTCAATATCCTTGTGCATAACGGTCGAGTATAGCAGCAGTAAGGGATTGCGGGCGACAAACATGTCTGCCTACACAAAAGTTTGAGCGGGGCAGAATGCTTAGATTACCACCGAAACCCTTATTTCATATAGCCTTTGTGTGTACCCTGTATGAGCGTCATGCAGCGCACACTTGTTGTAAGCTGTGGAAAAAGTCCAAAAATACAAATCTTTTTCTGATAGACAAAAGCAAGTGTGTGACTTTCCAGAGGGTGAAAGTCCCTTATACGTTGGGGTATGACCTGAAAGTATTAGCAAGCCGCAAGGTGGTTTACTGCAAAGCATGCACAGAAGGAAGCGGGACTGCAAAATTCGGCGGTGACGAACAGAAACGGCATAAGAGGCATGATTATCCGGGCAAGCAACCACGTCCTTGCAATGCCCAAAGAACACAAAAAAAGTAGTTATGTAGATGCCGCGGGAATCGGAGGATAGAAGATGCTCTTGCCGGGGGAGATCCCGCCGTGTTGGCAACAATGCGTTGGGAAGTCAGCAGATGTCATATTAGTTACTGAAACGAGCCGACAAAAGACAAAAGATAGCCGGAGGTCTCACCAAAGTAGCGAAGGACTGAACATTAGGCTGTCCCAAATTAGGCAGGGAGGTTTAAACTTCGAGTTTACCAGCCTTGCCATAAGCGGGACAGGGAAAACAAATGAGTGCAGGATGATCAGGAGTATATTGAACGGACATAATTTGCGCAGGGCGAGTCGACAGGTGGAGTCGAACAAAGGTTCGGCGGGCATTGACGGTATCCCGGTGCAGGAACTGATCGGCAACTTTGACACGCCCGAAGCTGCCATACCTGTCAATCTTTCACGCAACGCACAGAAAATCCTGATTGCAAAGGACATATGCTTAAATTCGTGGATTCATAATTGGAAAGCAACATCACATACCAGGCGTTAACAGGAAGGTTGCCACTTGAACTCCAAAAATAAGTTATAGTCCCTAATCCACTAAAATATCCATCAGAACGCGCCCCTGCAGGAAGTGCTGTAAAACCATACTCATTTGTCGCGCCAGCATTTGGACTTTGCCAATGAATTGTACCAGTTTCTTTTAATTTATCACCGGATGCACTATCACCAATGCAGGAAAGCATTTGATCCCATTCAATAATTGATGGGACATGCCATCCTTTTGGCGCAAGTTTTCTGGAGTTGACAGTGTACCAGTTATATAAAGCGCCATAAGTTTGTTTGTTAGTATTAATATCATTTTTATACCAGCAGCACCCTTGTGATGTCAACTTACTCCAAACTAAGCTATCTGTAACCAAGGGTATTACTTGCCCGTCATTAAATTTTGTGGTTTTTAGATTCTCAACCATCCATACTTTTGAACAGATCGTTACTGTGGTGTAAATATTCCCGTCAATATCGGTAACTTTTCCAGACATTGGAGTATTGCTATCATCCTTGTTCTTTTTGCAACTACTTGAAAGTATTATTAACAATCCAAGTATTGTTATTGAGAAAATCAAAACAATTGATTTCTTTATCATATTTATCCTATTAATGGATTTATTACTGGTCAATTGTTTGGTTTCAAATCCAATAAACACTAACATCCCGATAAACTGATATCCGCAGATAATTCAATTGTAAAATTACATTATTCAAATGGATGTTCATTTTCAAAATCCGGTTGATAAAAGTCGCTGCTTTCAAATTCCTGTATCCAGCCATTGTCTATTCCCAGAACCTCCATTTCGTCAACAACCTGCCGGTATTCTTCCCTGGTGACAGAACGCTTGAGCAAAGGATGGTTTTTAACCTTTTTGGTGGGATAATACTGAGACATCAGCGATACGTGGATGCGCGGCGACGTCTCTCCTGCGATGAACTGTAATACTTTCAGGCTGTTCTCAACATTACCCGGTAAAACCAGGTGTCGCACAATAATCCCCGACTTTGCATTACCATCATCGTCAAGATGCAAAGCCGAACCCTTCTGGCGGTACATCTCCTTCAACGCTTTTGTCGCAACATCGGGATAATCGCGGGCATCAGAAAATTTATAAGCAAGCGCAGGTTCCATGTACTTAAGATCGGGCAGGTAAACGTCAATCATTCCTTCAAGTGTGCGCAACGTCTCTGGCTTGTCGTAGCCATTGCTGTTAAAAACCCATACC
Organism: Bacteroidota bacterium; assembly: GCA_026391715.1. Taxonomy (GTDB): domain Bacteria; phylum Bacteroidota; class Bacteroidia; order Bacteroidales; family FEN-979; genus CAIVAT01. Next base: position 10,586 of record JAPLDO010000237.1, on the reverse strand, counting down.
GGTTTATATCCCAGCGCCTCCACTTTGCTTATTATGATTTTAACATGAGGGATAAAATGCGATGGTGAGACAAATCCTACATGAGTGATCCCCGTGTCGAGAATAGAAGTAATTTTATTGATGAGTTGTGAAAGTTCCATCTGAGATCCTGTGCGGCTGATCTGGTTATCGCTGATTTGGTGATTTTGGCAATAGATGCACTGCAAGTTGCAGTTGGTGAAAAAAATGTTGCAGATTCCATGCCTTCCGCTGATCACAGGCTCTTCGCCATGATGAATACATACAGATGCGATGTTGAAGGAGGTATAGCTTTTGCAATATCCGGTTTTACCGGTCAACCGGTTTACATGGCAGTTCCTGGGGCATTGCGAACAATCTTCAAGTTCTTTGAGCATGGCGGTGAAGGAAGTAAATTGAGGGCTATCATCATTCATTGATAAAAAATTGTTGATTTGTGTCGCATCTCTTTAATATTTATGAACTTTGCCGCACAGGTAATCCCAATCAGACAATTTAAACCAACCAAAAGCTGAGAACCCTAAGATTAATCAGACGCAGAATAACATTTTACAAAAATACAACTTGAACTATTCGGGTTAACAAATTTACAATTATGGCAGAAGAAAAATTAGCCCGGTTATTTACCTCCTGGTCAGGAACTCAGCCTGCTTCGATCGAAAAACTGCCGGGCTCAGGATCGAACAGGGTTTATTTCCGGCTCCGGGGAAGCGGTTTATCGGCGATCGGCGCATGGAACGACGACATTCGCGAGAATGATGCATTCGTATCCTTTACCCGCCATTTTCACAAGAATGGTTTTCCCGTTGCCGAAGTGTTATCATACAACTGCGAAAACAGAGTTTATCTGATTACCGACCTTGGAGATACAACATTGTATCAATTACTATCTGTAGCGCGAGCGCCAAACGCTTCATTCCCTTCAGAAATTCTTGATCTTTACAAAAAGGCGTTGCAGTGGTTACCCGAATTTCAGATAACCGCCGGCGCCGGTATTGATTACGCCAAATGTTACCCGCGGAATGCTTTCGACCGGCAATCAATGGTATGGGATTTGAACTATTTCAAATATTATTTTCTGAAACTTGCCGGAGTTCCTTATGATGAACAGGCGCTTGAAGATGATTTTCAGAAATTTTGCGGATTATTGCTCGAAGCCCGGTCGGAATATTTTCTTTACCGCGATTTTCAGTCGCGAAACATTATGATATTCGAGGGTCAGCCCTGGTTCATTGATTACCAGGGAGGGCGGAAAGGTGCGCTCCAATACGATGTTGCTTCATTGCTTTTTGATGGAAAAGCCGATCTGCCTCCGCAGGTCAGAACGGAATTACTTAATTTCTACCTCGAACATCTTTCTTCCAGATTCAATCTCAAACCCGAAATTTTTCTGAAGAGCTATCCTGCCTTTATCCTTATCAGGATTCTCCAGGCGCTGGGAGCTTATGGCTTCAGGGGGTTTTATGAAAAGAAAACCCATTTCCTGCAAAGTATTCCTTTTGCCTTAAACAACCTTCGTTTCCTGCGAACCAGTAACCAGCTTGATTTCGGACTCGATTCCCTGATGAGGGTGATTGATCTTATAGTTGATGAGAATGGAATCTATTGCAAACAATTAATAAAAATAGCAGAAGATAACAAGGAATTTATCTTTAAGCCAACCGAATCGGCAACTCCGGTATTGATCGTCAGGATAAACAGTTTTTCCTATAAAAAAGCGATTCCCGGCGACCAGACCGGTAATGGGGGAGGATTCGTTTTTGATTGCCGGGCTTTACCAAATCCAGGCAGGTTTGAACAATACATGGAAAAAACAGGTAAAGATCTGGATGTGATTCATTTCCTACAGGAGGAACTTTCGGTGAAGTCTTTTCTTGACAACGTATTTTCGCTTGTTGATCAAAGCGTTTCGACATATACATCACGAGGATTTGAGAACCTTATGGTTTCCTTCGGATGCACCGGTGGCCGCCATCGTTCGGTTTATTGCGCCGAACAACTTGCGCGGCGCATCCAAGCCTATCCACAGGTAAAGGTTGTTTTGCGGCACATTGAACAGGAATAATATTGTCACCCATGAAAGCCATGATCTTAGCTGCCGGACTTGGCACACGGCTGCGCCCGTTTACACTCGATCATCCGAAAGCGCTGTTTGAGATTGAAGGAAAAACCCTGCTCGCCCACGCCATTGACCATATCCGGGCAGCCGGAATTTCGGAGATTTTAATCAACGTTCATCATTTCGCCGATCAAATTATTGATTATCTGGAATTAAACCAAAATTTCGGATGTTCCATTGCCATTTCCGATGAAACCGGAGAGTTGCTCGAAACCGGCGGCGGACTAAAGAAAGCTGCCTGGTTTTTTGATCAGGATGATGATTTTATCGTCCGAAACGTTGACATCCTGTCTGATCTTGATCTCCCAAAAATGGTTTTACGCCATAAAAAAAACAGGTGGCTGGCAACATTGGCGATACGAGACCGGCAAACATCGCGCTATTTCCTCTTCAACAATTCCATGAAGCTTGGTGGCTGGGAAAACCGTAAAACCGGCGAAAAGGTAATTGTCAATCCGTCAACTTCACTGAATTCTTATGCTTTCAGCGGAATTCAGGTTTTAAACGCTGCAATTTTTCCATTAATATCTGAAGAAGGAAAATTTTCATTGACCAGTCTCTATCTTCGCCTGGCTGACTCTCAACCAATTTTTGGTTATCAGGAAGATGGGCTGGTTTGGAAAGACGTCGGCAATACACTCAACGCCCATCAGTAGCTATTTTACTGCAAACAGGTAAATTGTGATATTCTGACTGTAAATTCGAAGCCACTAATTCCAAATCTAAACTTCCAAATCCTTGCTGCCAAGGCTTTATTAGCCATGAATCTATTACTTTTTCCCTGGAACTTTTAGCCCACTCCGAAAAGGAAACAATTTGGACTAAAGTCCGGTAACTATCTGGTTATCAATTGCCACTACCTTAAGGTAGTGGCAATTCAAGTTGCTGATATACCAGGCTTTAGCCAAATTTTGATTTTTCTAATCCCTTTTCGGAGCGGGTTCAACTTTGAACGTTGAACTTTTCAAAAATATCCAGTTTTATTCCTATTATTGATTAGGATTAGCGGCGCGGTTCCTGGCAGGACATAAGGAACTATCCTCATACCACCTGCATTTTGGTTTACAGCTCAAGCATCGGATTGGTTCCTGATGGTTTCTAACATGATTTACCCATTGAGGATCGGCAAGTTGAGGTCGCCCAAGAGCTACAAAATCAGCCATATTCTGTTCGATCAGCAAGGCGGCGCGTTCGGGTGTTTTAATTTCGTTCACAACAATAACCGGGATTTCAACATGCGTTTTTATAACAGTTCCGCTGTAAACAATCCAGTTAAATTCGAAGCCTGCCGGCGTTCGCGGAAGGTTTTGCAAAATTCCGCCATGAGAAACATGGAGGAGATCGACGCCAGCTTGTTCCAGATGTTTCGCTATCAGAATGCCGTCGTCAAGGGTAGGGGAGTTGGCTCCCAACCGGTATCCGATGATGAAATCAGAACCGCATTTCTGGCGAATTCCCCGGATAATCCTGGTGGCAAAACGCAGGTTATTCTCTATGTTGCCGCCATAGTCATCATCCCGCCTGTTGAAATATGAAGAGGCAAACTGGTTCAGCAGATATCCATGCGCTCCATGAAGTTCTACTCCATTAAACCCGGCTTCCCTTGCCCGCATGGCGCCTTGGATGAAAGCCTGCGATAATTCATCTATTTCGTTTAACGTTAGCGCTTTTGACCTGGGGTTTTTCTCATCTTCCGAAGGACATTTAACCTCTGCTGAAACGGATTCAGGCGCAATAATCCCTGCATGATGGATTTGCAACAGCGACAAGGCTCCCTGTGATTTAACTGTTGCAGCTATCCGGCTCATTCCCTCAATATGGTCATCCGACCAGACGCCAAGCTGGAAAGGAGCAAGCCTGCCTTCTTTCCATACTGCCGTTGCTTCGGTGATAACTATTCCCGCGCCGCCGGAAGCAATTTCACGGTAATGGTCGAGGTTGCGGTTGTTTACAATGCCGTCGTTGCCGGAATAATGAAAACAGACCACCGGTGGAAATACCACCCGGTTTTTGATCTGGTTGCTTTTCAGCTTGTAGGATGAAAATAATGAGTTCATTTGAAAGAATCTTTTGGAACTGCGAAGTACGGAAAATTGAATGGAATTTCATCCCGGAATCGTTACATTTGTATCCAGACCAAAGATATGATGAATCCCTTCCTAAAACAAACCGCCCAATACCTTTCCTCAACGTTCAATAACGATTTGGAAAACCTTTGCATCGTTTTACCAAACCGGCGCGCCGGTCTATTCCTGCGAAAGTATCTCGCCGGGGAAGTTGGAAAAGTAACCTGGGCGCCAACGGTTTTATCAATCGAAGACTTTATAACTGAAATCAGTGGACTCCATGAAGTTGATCAGGTTTACCTGTTGTTTGAACTTTATGAGGTTCATCGCGAAATTGACGGGGAAAAGGCTCAGACTTTCGATGAGTTTATATCCTGGGCGCAACAGTTGATAAGCGATTTCAATGAAATTGACCGCTATCTCGCCAATCCCGCCGAACTTTTTTCTACCCTAACCGAAGCGCGTGCAATCAGTATCTGGAACCTCGACGGTGTGCCGTTAACGGAATTTGAGCGTGAATACCTCCGGTTTTATCAGTCATTGAACCTTTATTACCAAGGACTTTCCTCGAAACTTCTCGCCAAAAACCAAGCCTGGCAGGGACTAATTTTTCGCAATGTCGCGGAAAACATTGAACAGATTAAAGACAATTTGCCCTGGAAACATGTTGTTTTTGCAGGGTTTAACGCATTAACCCGCGCTGAAGAAATTATTATCGGAACCATGAGAACCAGCGGTTTGGCAACGTTGCTATGGGATGCCGACCGATATTACCTGAATGATGAGAAACAGGAAGCCGGGGAGTTTCTGCGGAACTGGTTCAGAAAATGGCCCGTCAAAGAGGCGCGGTGGGTATCGGATGATTTTGCAACTGGCTCAAAAAAGATTTCGATCATTGGCGCTCCGGATCCGGTGGGGCAGGTTAAATATTGCGGCAAACTTCTCAGGGAACTTGCGTTGCAGGGAAAAGCCAACGAGACTACGGCAGTAGTATTGCTCGATGTTGCGCTGCTTATACCATTATTGAATTCTATTCCTGATGAAGTTAAAGAACTCAACATAACGGCGGGCTTGCCTTTAAAGCAAACGCCTCTTGCCGGTCTGTTCGACGCCGTTTTCAACATGCACATCCACGCCTCGCGATTCGCCGGGCTTTCCTCCGGTAAGAGTCCGAAGTACTATTATAAGGATGTACTGAAGATGATTCAGCATCCATATATTCAAATGATGGCAGAAGGATTGATGAAAGGGAATCGTAAAGCGCTTATAGAAGTTACCGACAGAATCAGGCGCGGAGTGCAGTCTTTTATCAGTTATCAGGACATTGCCGGCGATCAGGCTGGTTTGTTTGGCATTGACATTACTTTTCTCGAACCGATCTTCATCCATTGGAATACGCCTTCCGACGCGCTCGTTTGTTTCAAATCGCTGATCGAAAGACTGAGAATCAACATTCAGAGCCAATCGCCTATCGAACATGAGTACCTCTTCGCTTTCTCCGGAATTTTCCATCAATTAACCAACATTCTGACCGCTTTCCCTGGAAATATCAAAATTCCGGTTTTTTATGAATTGTTTAAGCAACTTACCGGCAGCGGCACGCTTCCATTTTACGGCGAACCGCTGAAAGGCGTGCAATTGATGGGAATGCTTGAAACCAGGACGCTTGATTTCGAAAACCTGATCATCATTTCCTGCAATGAAGATTTGCTTCCGGCAAGTAAAATCAATTCATCATTCATTCCTTTCGATATTAAACGAAGTTTCGGGCTTCCCACATACAGGCATAAGGATTCTGTGTATGCCTATCATTTTTACCGGCTTATTCAGCGCGCTAAAAATATTTCGATACTTTACAACACTGAGCCCGATCAGCTCGGCGGCGGCGATCGCAGCAGGTTTCTCCGTCAGATTCTGCACGAATTGCCAGCATACAATCCTGAAATTTCCATCACCGAAGCCGTGCTGACAACGCCGGTAATTAAAGGTGGATCAACAAGGATTATTGAAATTACTAAGTCCGAAGATGTTCCTGCTGCCCTCGAAGCGAAAGCCCGCAAAGGATTTTCTGCATCGTCACTTAATTTATACCGGAATTGTCAGTTAAAATTTTACTATTCCGAAATTGCAGGAATTAAGGAACCAGAGGAAATTACAGATACAATTGAACCGAACGTTTTGGGCAGCGCCGTTCATGAAGCATTGAACGAATTGTATAAAACTTTACAGAACAAAGAATTGTCGGCGGATTTATTGCGAAGTCTCCTTACGGGAACAGAACAGGCAACTTTGCGGGCATTTGATAAAAAGTATAAAGGAGCCGACGTAATGTTCGGCAAAAATCTGCTGCTCATCAACGTTGCAAAACTTCTCGTTAATAAATTGATTCATTTCGACATTCAGGAGGAGGAGGAATTAGCCCGGTCTTCAAAAAAACGCATTGTCTCTTTCCTCGAATATCAAGTCGAAACGTCCCTCGCTATTGCTTATGCCGGAGATTTTCTTACAGTTAATGTTAAAGGATTTCTCGACCGTGTGGATAATGTTGATGGCTGGTGGAAAATCATAGACTACAAAACCGGAACCACTGAGGCAAAGAATATTAAAATCAAAGAGTGGGATGATTTGATTGGGAATCCCGATCTGAATATCGGTTTTCAATTGCTTATGTATGCATTTTTGCTGAATACCAGATATCAGGGAGAGTTCTCCGCGAGCGCCGGCATTGTTTCCCTCAGGAAGTTAAACTCCGGCTTCACGGCTGTTTCAATTCCTTCGGAAGAAACCGGTAAGTTTACAACCTTATTAACATCCGATTCCGCAAACAGATTTCAGACGATACTAAAAACTATTCTGACAGATATTTACGATCTTTCAAAATCATTCAAACAAACAGAAAACCTGAAGATTTGTGAATACTGTCCTTACCTTAATCTTTGTGGACGTTGAGTTCATGCTCCGAAAAGATGCAAGCCTCATAAATGAACAGTTCGGCGTTTTTCCAGCCATCCCAGCCGATGCCGGCTTTATCGCGGGCACAAGTACCCAGAAATTCCTCGGTATTCCAGCCATTCTCGGTGGCTACCTGAGGCAAAAAGGTTCCTGATGAATAACCTTTTTTCATGTAAATCCCGTGTTTTCCGGGGATAACCTCAGCCGAAGAAGCGATCTTTTTCATCGGCGATAAAACTGATATTTCAATATCAAGATATGGTAGTTCTTTTAGCGTAACCCGCTCAAAACGGTTATCCTGCGTTGCCGACGCTACCGCCATTTGCCGGATTAGTTTATAAATCGGAATATCGGCATTGAACCTGCCAATGCAACCTCGAAGTTCGCCATACTTTTTCAGGGTTACAAAAGCTCCGGCTTTCATTGTCAGATTGCCGCTGTATTCAGAAGAATCATATTCCGGGATTTTGTTTTCAGCAAGATAATTCTCAATGGTTTTGCGGGCGATATCAAGCAAAGTAATTTTTTCCTGATCTGTAAAACTAAAACTATTCGATTCGCCGGAAATAGCAAGCGACCAGTATCCGACAACCTGGTTTTTGTCGCCATAACCAGAATCGCCAGAATTCATATAGTGAACAGGCGTTATTTTCATCGTCTTTTCCTCACCGATCATGTAGAGCAGAGTGAGAATAGAAGTCCAGCCGCAGAGATTGGTGGCAAGATTTGGAATATCTTTTTTGCTATAATCATCGAGAACTTTCAATAGTTTATCAGAAGAGCCGGAAGCAATGGCGTCGCAGGTAGCTTTATCGGCGATTTTAGCGTCGGAATAGGACGTATAATGCGAGAAATCGGTACTGAATACAAACAGGTTGCGTTCATTAAAATAGGGTTTCAGCGCCGCCGCAATTTGTTTGCAGGTTTCCTTACTCTGGGTTCCTATTACAATTGGCACAAGATTGAAATCCTTTTTCAAATGATATTGAAGGAACGGAACCTGAACTTCTATGCTGTGCTCGGTTTTATCCGCATCGGGATTATAAGTGAAAACAGGGTTTTCCTTGATGAGCTTATTGGCAAGTTCCAGATTGACTTTAACCTTTCCCATAGGGGTGAAATAATCGCCATTATTAAAAATGGAGGCGCCGTCGAAAAAAATCTGATGACTGGAAGCGACGATAAAAACATTGTCGTATTGTTTGTCGGGATCAAACTGGTTATAGCCGCTGGCAGCAACTTCGCCTGAGAAGACGTAACCGGCATGAGGACAAATAATACCGAGGACGTTTCTCTCACTTCTCGGTTTTGCTTTGGAAAACAAAGTTTTTAAGGTAGTTTTCAACTCTTTTTCGCTTGCAGGATAAAATTTTCCGGCAACGGCAGGTTTTCGGTCGGCGGCTCCGGAATTATTCTGAGCAGAGCCGGAAGGATGAAAATTGAATAAGGTTCCCATAAAAAGAAGAGTTAAAAGATATCTTCGCATTGTTTATGCCTTCTGAACTAAATTCAATGTAACGTTACCGCATGACAATATATCATGTTTTGAGTTTAACGAATCATTTCTGAGAGCGGCAGTTCGTATTCTTCAACCATTTTTATACCCAGAATTTCGAGTTGGTCAAGTACCGGGTTATATATTTCTGGTATTACAGGAATGTGAACGCCGGTGATGTTTATTTTTCCGGCAAGGATCATTTCCACGCCTATGGCGGCAGGCAACGCCACCGTTCGGGCAATTGAAGTATCGGTTGTAAGCGTGCCAAAATCAAGCATTCTGGAGCGGATTACCTCCTTGCGTCCGTCGGAATAAGCTGCCAGAAAAGTGTGTTGCATAACTACCATATCTCTTTCGGTTTCACCAAGGCTCATTTTTTCGATCATAAGGTCTGAAGTAACTTCGAAGGTTGAGTCGAGACTTCGTTTCATCGGTTTATTATCGAAAAGTCCAAGCCATTCCATAGCCTGAATAGCGTGAGTATAATCAGAAATACCAAGGAATTCAGCTACCTGGCGCTTGTTAAAGGTTCCAGGTTCCAGGTTACTGGTTCCGAATATCTGATGTTTTACCATATCTGCATAAGTCATCCCGGTCATGTCGAATTTTTCCGGCGAGATGAGGTTAAGCGCTTTGATTGCATCGAGGCTTTCGCACCATCCCTGATAGCGGAAAGTCCCGCGAAACATAGTCTTTGCTTCGGGAATGCCATAGATTTCCCTATATGCGAGAGAATCGCGGTTTGGATATACTTCGAGTGCGCCGACTTCCGGGAAATTTACTTTGAATGGGTTTTTGAATAAATCGCGGTTAGGAACTTCAACAATTTTTCCATCACGGAGAAACAGTGCGTCATTGTTCCCGGCAAGCACTACTCCCTTGGGGCTCCATGAGAATTTATACCTGAATGGATTCCTGGCGGCTTCAGGCGCAGGCAAAGCCCCACATATCGAATAAAATTCGAGGATGGCTCCCTCTTTCTGATGGACATTGTCAATGATCCGCATTGCCGACATGTGATCAATCCCCGGATCGAGACCGATTTCATTGAGGATGATTATCCCGGCATCCTTTGCGGCGGCGTCAAGCGCCTGCATCTCAGGTTTTATATATGACGTGGTGACCATGTTTTTCCTGTGCGCCACACAATGCTTTGCCACCATTACATGAAATATGTATGGTAAAATACTTACCGTAATATCGTGCGTAGCCACCATTGCGTCGAGGGCAACTTCATCGGTTGCATCCCAAAACACTGATTGTCCGTTGATGTTACCACCAATCATGGCATCCGACCTTTCGGTAGTGTTGGAGGCAACCGATACCTTATAGTTTTTTGATAATAAGTACTGAATGATTGGTTTGGCAATAAGACCAGAACCGAGAATAAGTATTTTTTTCATAATGATGTATGCTAATAAGTTGGTAAGTTGGTAAGTTGGTAAGCTGATAAGTTCGTCCCTCGTCCCTCGTCCCTCGTCCCTCGACTTTCTATCAAATGAATTCTTCAAGATACTTGTAATCCGGGGTTAGTTCGCCGTTGTGGAGGATAAGCGCTTTTTTAATTGCTTTGGGAAGGTCAAGATCGTCGAAATGCTCGGCAAAATCGGCGTCGGCGATTGGTTTAACAAAATTGACAAGCACATCTGCAAAACCGTCGGATGAATCGCGCGGAAGTTCGGCAGGTAGGATATCAACTGCCATCACGAGCATTCCTTCGCCTTTATGCCCCATTGATATCTGTTGTGATTCGGGATTATAAACATATATCGGGTCATCAATTTCCGTTGGTTTGAGGGTACATTCTATTGACCCTTCTACGTCGCAGCTAATGTCGCCGATAACTGTAAGTCGGGGATTTCCCTTTGAAAAAAGTTGTATAAGGAACTCTTTTGTAACAAGTCGGGGGAATCGCTAATCCCAATAGATGCAA
>JAPLDO010000044.1 GCA_026391715.1 Bacteroidota bacterium | reverse complement strand
GATGCGTGTGCCGCCGGCAGTGTGTGTTGCAGCCGAAACCTGTGGCAATGCCGGTGTTGTGGAATATAACGGCGACCTCTATGCCTGCGACCATTTCGTTTTCCCTGAATTTAAACTCGGCAACATTAACGAAAAATCGTTGGCGACCTTAATGAATTCTTCTTTTCAGCATCAGTTTGGGATGAACAAGCGCGACAAACTGCCGGCTTTCTGCAGGAAATGCGAATTTCTTGACCTATGCAATGGGGAATGTCCCAAAAACCGCATTGTAAAAACACCCGACGGAGAGCCGGGATTAAACTATCTCTGTCCCGGTTTTAAAATGTTTTATAAACACACCGAACCTTATTTTGATTTCATGGCAAATGAATTACAGAATAAGCGGCTGCCTTCGAATGTTAAAAAGTGGGCTTTAAACCGTAAGTTGGAAACCTGAGATGCACTTTTATGAAACCAGCGATGATTTCATTTTGTCTTTTGATAGAACAAAGCGGCGCAGCATAGTACAACAAGTAAACCAATGGCAAACAAAATCGCCAGCATGGTACTCACATGCGGAAGTCCGATCACAAAAAAAACAGCCCCAATCCCAATCAAAGGGAAAATAATTCCCAAGGCGGAGGCAATTTTCATGTTCATTATCAGCAAAATACCAATTGTAAAATAAACTATCCCAAAAGCAAGCATGGGTAATGCATGTGAATCCTGCGGAACTTTAAAAAATGGCAGTGCATGCAAAACAGCGGTCAGGATCAGAAGTAGCGCGGCAAAATAACGAATGGTTCTCATTTCATCAGGATCATTTTCTTCACCACTCTCTGCAAATTAAAATTCAGTGTGATAAGATAAACGCCGGATGGCAACAGGGTGGCGTCAAATTCAAATTTGTGGGAACCAGCCGCAAGCGCTTTGTTTACCAATACCTGTACTTCTTTTCCTGATAAATCAGTGACTGTCAACACTACTTTGCCGGTTTCCGGAATATAGAATGGAATGGTTGTTTGCCTGTTGAAAGGATTAGGCAAATTCTGGAACAGCTTTATTTGTATAGGCGATGGTCCAATTTCAGCAACACTGGTGGCATTGGCAAGCTGCTTTTTCAGATAATCATTTTTCAATATCAGCTCCTCCTTTGTCATTCCCGGCACAGAAACATCATCGCGCACGTTACCTGTAGCGAAGTCAACAATATTTGTTTTCTCCACAGGATCGGTTGTCAGGCAATAAAGTTCCCATTGATCCTTTTCAACTCCTTTTGGATCCACATATTGAACAATTTTCCAGTCTCCGGCGCAAAATGCGCGCATGTTGTCGGGCTGACGGACAGTCTCTGGCACAAGGGGATAACCAATGCCGATTACGGAATCAACCCTGTCAATAAACAGATTGTATGACCCTGTTTTCACATTGCCCGGATTGTTGGCGCCGAGTTCGGTAATCATGTCATTGCTCATAAATAAAACGCCGGCTCGCGGATTTCCGTCAGGTCCTATGATGGGTCCGGTATTTGTACCTTTGATATGCCCCGACAGGTCAGCTCCCGGGAAAGCGTTTATCGCCGATTGACCATGAATGGGGGACATTTTGCTTCGTAACTCTTCCACTGTAAATCCGGCGAGGGATATCAGAGTTGGCGCAAGATCAATTGAGCTTGTGGGTTGGAGGATTTCCCTAATCTGCTGTTTATTCGCATTGACAAGGGGCGAGGATATTACCATCGGCGCCCTAACCGCTTCTTCGTAAGCGTTATGCCACTTCTGGATCATGCCGCCATGCGCCGCGGTCATGTCGCCGTGATCGGACAGGAAAACAATGATTGTATTATCGGCAAGGCCATTGCTATCAAGGGCTTGCAATATTTTGCGGAGCTGCAGGTCGGCAAGATAATGGCAGTATAGATAGAACTGGTTATAGCTCAATGACCAGGCAGAGTCGTTTGCGCCCTGGAGTTGAAACGGTAGCGGCGACCTGAATGGCATTTGCTTCTGCATAAAATTATAATCCGTACTTGCGCCATAAGCCAGTCCCCACTTTAACTCATAATCCTGCTGACACCAGGGTTTGTAGCCTAAAGATTCGGTAAACGTCCGCGGCAGAAAACTGTTGTTCTGCGGGAAACCGTCTGGGTTTAGGTCAACCTGAAAAATTCGTCGCACAGAATCCCCGTTAATTACTGTCCACACTGTATCGAAACGGCTTTTGTCTCCCATGCCCGGAATGGATGGCACAGGGGGATAATAAGTCCATGGAACAACGCCTGTGCCGCCGGGCGCTTGCCAGTTGATGGGCCAAGAGCTGACGTCATGGGGGTTTACCAGTGAACCAACAGTTAACCATGGAACGCCGGAGCTGTCTGTTCCCGCTTTGGTGAGAAACTCCACGATATTTTCGGTGAACAAAACATCGCGAAAAACTCCCAGGTTGCTCGACGTTCCCCCGTGAGGCTCGGGATATGAACGTTCCCAGTCCGAGAATCCCCACGGCTCAAGATAGTCGGGCGGCTTTGCCTCAGATACATGCCATTTCCCAAAATAATGGGTTTTATAACCGGCAGCGCGGAACCAATCGCCAATGGTTGGAGCGCCGATGGAATCAAGGAATGGCACATCTTCGGTTGACTTGAAGAGCCCGTCAGTCTGGTCAACGCCTGTAACCGACGAATATTGACCAGTCATGATACAGGATCTGCTTGGCACGGATGCGGCAGAGGCAGTGTAATGTTTTTTCATGACCACCGCGTTTTGCCGCAGGCGCAATAAACCCGGAAAAAATCGCGTGAATGAATTCCCCGTGGAAAGAGGACGAAAACCCAGTATCTCTTTTAATTCCTGCACGGCGCCCTCATTTGGTCCGTATCCCTCGGGCGGGGTCTGCATCTGATCGACCATGATCAACAGGATGTTTGGATGGTTTGCGATCCTGGCGGGGGGCGTGTCACGAAATCCTGTGAGCGCGGCAACTGCAAGAAGCGCCGGTGGAAGGCTGATTAATTTTCCGGTAATTTTTTTCATGATTAATTGAATATAAATTTCATCGTTACATGAGAAATGAAAGATTTAATCGTAAAAATAAAAATGAAACTAACCTTTCACGTCCGACCAATTAATCTCTGGCTTGATGAAAGCTTTGGAGATAAAGGCTCAGTTGTTAAAATGTTGCAGGTTTTAGTTGCTTGTCTTCCCCCGTTTAATTAACTTCCCATAACCCTTTTCAATAAGAACTTTATCGCCATCAATGGCTACCCTGCCTCTTAAAAGAACCGTCTTGCATTTGCCTGTAACTTCCAATCCTTCGTATCCTGAGTAGTCACAGTTTATATGATGTGTTTTTGCGGAAATGGTGTGTTTTTCATTGGGATCAAAAATGACAATATCGGCGTCGGAACCAACGGCAATGGTTCCTTTTGCCGGATATACGCCAAATATTTTTGCTGAATTCGTTGATGTAACCTCTACAAATTTGTTCAGGCTCATTTTGTTTTTCAATACACCTTCCGAAAACAATAATTCAATCCGGTTTTCAATACCTGGCGCTCCGTTAGGAATTTTCGCAAAATCGCTAAGTCCCGCTTTCTTTTGCTCCCAGTTAAAAGGACAATGGTCGGTTGCAACAACATGCACCAATCCCTGCTCAATTCCTGCCCAAAGCGCAGCCTGGTCTTTTTTCTCCCTCAACGGCGGGCTCATTACCCACTTTGCCGATTCAAATCCTTTTTCGTACAATGAAGCGTCGAGTAGGAGATACTGAATGCAGGTTTCAACAAAAATCTTCTGGTTTCTTTTTGTTGCCTCCCTTATTTGGTTCAGCGCGCCTTCGCACGAAAGATGAACCACATAAGGCGTCACGCTGGTATGAAAAGCCATATCGGCAAAACGTCCGGTTGCCTCCGATTCTGTAATTTCAGGCTGCGAGAGATAGTGAAACAAAGGCGACAGGTTTCCTTCCGACCGGTTTTTTGCCACGAGGTAATCAATCATATCGCCATTGGTGGCATGTGTGGTGACAATACCTCCGTATTTCTTAACCTCATTCATCAAACCAACCATCTGTCGGTCATCTATCATCAGCGAACCCCGGTATGCCATAAATGTTTTAAAAGAGGTGATTCCCTCCTTTTCAATCATCGGTTTGATTTCGGCTTTGGTATTCTCATTGAAATCGGTAACGGCGAGATGAAAAGAATAATCGCCAAAGGCGTTTCCATCGGAGCGGCTTTTCCATTCATTCAACGCCGAATACAAGGATTTTCCTTTGGTCTGGATTACAAAATCAATCACCATGGTTGTTCCTCCGAAAAGGGCGGCACGGGTTCCGGTTTCATAATTATCGCTTGAAAATGTACCCATGAAAGGCATATCGAGGTGAACGTGCGGGTCAATGCCGCCGGGAAATAACAGTTTGCCATTTGCTTCAATAACCCGGACTGCTTTTACCTGAAGGTTTCTGCCGATGGCGCTGATGGTTTCATTTTCGATGAAGATATCTGCTATGTAATCGTCGGCAGCGGTGATAATTCTTCCGTTTTTGATAAGGATTGACATATTGAATAGAATTTATTTGTGAGTATCCGATTGACTACCTACTATATAACTAAACGTAACTACTAATTTGCAGTTTAAATATTTCTCGCAGATTACGCAAATTCAAATTCAGAGTACGCGGAAAAATTTCCCTTAATTAATAATTCTGCGTTTATCTGCCTATTTTTCTGATTAATCTGCGGGAACATTTTTTGTTATCCGACTTGATGTTCCCATAAACCAGGATGATGTCATGAATAATGGAACGATGAAAACCAACCAGATACTCATCTTCAAATAATAATTATCAATCAAAAAGAAAAACTTCCCTAAGCAAAGGCGTAGCGGAAATCACCTGATTTTTCCAATCCAGCATAGTGGTATTCCCTTCAATTTTAACAAATCCCCACCAATACAGAAAACGCTCAAAAGTGCGGATAATATAACACCTTTCAAAATCATCAATGGGATTGCTGTATTCACGTAATGGAAATTGTTCGGCAATCAGCGGAAAAGCCACCAGAAATTTTTCGGCGTAGAAGGTGACTTTTTGTGGAGTAAAACCAAACTGAAAAAGCAGGTGAACAGAGAAACCCCACAACTGCTGAACTCCATAAGCCTCAGCGTATCCATCCATATTTCCCCATGCCCATATTTGCGTATATGTTTTCAGGAGTTCGCTAAATAACTGGCTTCGGGCATCGGGTTGCAACAACCGCTCTCCTTTTTCTGTGAGGAACAACCTGCCATTAACCTTTTTTACAAGCCTTGAAGTTTTCACTATGGCGCGGGCACAACTGATTACAGAGCTGTCATATTCCCTCAGAACTTTTGCTTGTCGCAGGTCAATGTACCATTCGGGGATAAACCGGAAATTATAAAGCTCACGTGGAATTTTTACTGGCAAAAATCCGCGGGCAGTCAGTTTGACCGGCTCATCGCGTTTGATAATCCGCACAAGTTCCTCAACAACCCGGAAAAATGGAATAATCTCTATTGTTTCGTCAGCAATCGCAGGCTGAAGCCTGATTGGCGACTTGTCTGTCCATCCGTCATAAATCAGGTGATGAATTTCAGACGGCGTCATTCCGCAAAAATCCTCCTGGGGAGTGTTATTTTGCAAAATCAAAGATGGATTTATTGCATCAAAGTACATCTGCTGATATTTGTTAACTAAAACATTTTTTATTTTCTTTCACGAATCTAACCGAACGATTCAGGTTGCCAAAATTAAACAAAAAGAGATACAACGTTTCCAGCGGAATATTTATAAATTTGCGGGAATGCAACATAAAAAAAATAACGATGCCTATCTCAAACATGAAATACCCGGAAGTAAAAAACTATTTTGGCGGGAAATTTTTTCCCGGCACAACCAAAAAATATCTCGACGTAATTTCTCCGCTGGATGGAAGTTTACTGTCAAAAGTTCCACTATCTTCCAAAGAAGATTTAAACCATGCCGTTGAGGCGGCTCGCGCCGCTTTTCTGAAATGGTCGAAAACGTCCATTAAGGAACGGGTCCAGGTTTTTTACAGATATAAGGCTTTGCTCGAAAAACACACTCTGGAACTTGCGCTGCTGATTCAGGAAGAAAATGGAAAAACACTGGATGAAGCAAGGGCTGAAGTTGAAAAAAGCGTTGAACTTACCGAATTTGCCTGTTCTCTGCCAAACTGGACAGGCGGCGAAATTCTGGAGGTAAGCAAAGGGGTGGAATGTCGCTCCGATTATTACCCTGTTGGAGTTGTAGCCTGCATCACTCCTTTCAACTTTCCGGGAATGGTTCCAAACTGGACAATCCCAAACGCTATTGTCCTCGGAAACACTATGATTTTAAAACCCTCGGAATCTGTTCCCCTGAGCGCGGTAAGAATAGCGGAATTATTGAAAGAAGCCGGTTTGCCCGACGGCGTTTTTAACATCGTCAACGGCGATCGTGAAATTGTGGAAGCAATCTGCGATCATCCGGGAATTGAAGCCGTTTCATTCGTTGGCTCAACTACGGTGGCGAAAATTGTCTATGCAAGGGCGTCGTCAAACTTTAAACGGGTTCTGGCGCTGGGCGGGGCAAAAAATCATCTCATCGTACTGCCCGATGCGCATCCTTCGATGACTGCCGGCAACGTTGCAGTATCTATGTCGGGTTGCGCCGGACAACGTTGCATGGCTGCCTCGGTAATGGTTGCCGTTGGCGATACCGATCATATCATTGATCAGATTTGCGCCGAAGCCCGAAAAATAATTCCCGGACAAAATTTAGGACCGGTTATCTCCGCTGAGGCAAAGAAACGTATTGAAAGATATATCACGGAAGCCGAAAAACAAGGGGCAACCATTCTTGTTGACGGAAGGAACGCAATTGTTCAGGGAAAAGAGCAGGGCTTTTATGTGGGTCCAACGGTTATTGATAATGTAACGCCAACGATGAGCGTTGCCACTGATGAGATTTTCGGACCTGTCCTTTCAATAATCCGCGTGAAAGATATTGACGAAGCGCTTGCAATTGAAAATGCCAACCCTTATGGCAACGCGGCAGCTATTTTCACTCAAAGCGGAGGAATGGCAAAATATGTAATTGACCGGGCAGATGCCGGAATGATTGGCGTCAATATCGGCGTGCCGGTTCCGCGCGAACCATTTTCATTCGGCGGCTGGAATGATTCGAAATTCGGAGTCGGCGATTTAACAGGCAAAAGCTCCATCAATTTCTGGACAAAGCTGAAAAAAACCACTACCAAATGGAACCCTGAAGCAAAGACGAACTGGATGAGTTGACTCTTGGTCAGGAGGAATTACGGATTGACAGTAAGATGAAATAAACTTGCAAACGATCTGCAAATTTGCCTTCGCTAAAATGGGATGTATTCATGACAGACGTAACCGATAAAGTTTTTAGAAAAGAAAAAACGTGGCTAAAGCCCAGTATATCAGCAACATGAATTGCCACGACCTTAAGGTCGTGGCAATTGATAAACAGATAGTTACTGGACTTTAGTCCAAAATTGTTGCCTTTCGGAGTAGGCTCGATCATAAAATATAATTACGATGGAAGAGTTAAAAAAAAACATTGAAAAACTAAAAAATACGGCTTCATTTTATGAGAATGAAATTGAGTTGAGAATATTGGATAATTGCCCTTTCATTGTTGAAGTAGGAGCATTGACAGTTGGAACGGATGAAACAGGGAAAGTAATTGTACAAAATGCTAAACAGGCAACTCAATTCACTCAAAAGGCAGTTAATGAAATATTATTAATGAAATTTATAAATGTCAACGGTGATGTCGTAATTCCAAAAATTTATTCAAGGAATAACTGGTATATACAAAAACTGACTGATGTAAATAATAGCATTGACCTCCTTGAAGAAATATTATTATAAAGCATTTTATCACATGATGTTAGATTCATGATTTTCAATTAATTTGAAATCAAAGAAATTAGACTTATTAGCGCTATTAAGATTTCATCATGGCAGACTGGTCTGGAATAGAGGATGAATTAATAATTGCAGATTATTTTCAAATGTTGCATTCGGAAATATCTGGAATTGATTATAATAAATCAGCGCACAGAAAAAATTTGCTGAGACTATTAATAAACAGAACAGAAAGTTCCGTAGAATTTAAACATCAAAATATTAGTGCAGCATTAATCAATAAAGGAATTATTTAGAACAAGAACAAAATAACCGTTCAATCGGAGAAGTCGGAGAAAAGTTAGTTTTAGCTTATGAGAAGTGGAGATTAACTCAATTTGGCCTACCTAAATTAGCTGAAGAGGTAAGGTGGGTTTCGAATAATGAAGGTGATGGGGCTGGTTTTGATATACTTTCTAAAGATGTAAAAGGTTCCGATATTTTTATTGAGGTAAAGACGACGACATTAGGGAAAGAAACACCTATTTTCTTTTCTAAGCGCGAAAATGATTTCTCAAACGATAATAAAAATGCTTTTTATTTATACAGGGTATTCGATGCAAGATATCAACCTAAAATGTTCTTTCACAATGGTTGTTTCCAAGATATTTGTAAAATTCAGCCAATTAATTTTAGAGGAACTTTTTAGTTTGTTCGAAAAAATGGTGGTATCTCACCTGAATTAATTCAGGAAATAGTAAAGTGGAACCAAAAAAATAATATGACTATCCGTTTTAATACCTTAACAAAGCAAACCTTATAAAAAGTTATTTATGATAGAAAATGAGATTTCAGAAAAGATAATCGGTTGTGCAATTGAGGTTCATAAATCGCTTGGACCGGGTTTGCTTGAAAGCGCTTACCTTGAGTGCTAGTTTTACGAACTACAAAAGGCTGGTCTAAAAGTTGAAAAGCAAAAACCTTTGCCATTAGTTTACAAGGAGGTAAAGTTGGATTTTGGATACCGTATCGATTTAGTTGTTGAAGGGAAAGTAATCATCGAACTAAAGTCTGTTGAGGCGTTAAACGAAATTCATATAGCACAAGTTTTAATTTATTTGAAACAATCAGGTTGTAAATTAGGTTTAT
>JAPLDO010000149.1 GCA_026391715.1 Bacteroidota bacterium | reverse complement strand
ACATTACATCAACTGCATCGGCGCCGCCAACGCCTATTGCCACCATACCAAGTCCTCCGGCATTTGGAGTATGCGAGTCGGTTCCTATCATCATTCCTCCCGGAAAGGCATAATTTTCGAAAATTACCTGGTGAATAATTCCCGCGCCAGGCTGCCAGAAACCAATTCCATATTTCGCTGAAACCGTTTTCAGAAAATCATACACCTCCTTATTCTGCGTCAAAGCATTGGCAAGATCGCTCTTTACGCCTAGCTGCGCCTGAATCAGATGGTCGCAATGTACTGTGGCGGGAACAGCCGTAGTTTCTCTTCCGGCAGTCATAAACTGAAGCAAAGCCATTTGTGCGGTTGCGTCCTGCATTGCAACCCTGTCGGGCTGAAAATTGACATAATCAACGCCACGCCTTAGAGATTGCAACGGGTTTGAATCAAACAAATGCCCATAAAGAATCTTTTCCGTAAGCGTCAAGGGTTTGTTCAATAATCGGCGCGCATGATTAACGCCCTGCGACAGTTTGTCGTAAGTATTTCTTATTGATTTAATATTCAACAACATAACATAATTGTTAATAGAACAAACAAAATAAAAAATTAGAAGTTTAAAAGTATAAAGATTATCGAGAATAACGTTATAATTTTATAAAAATTTTACACTAATAACTATTCAGCGTATGTTACACCTTGAATTACTTCTCGATGAATGGCAAAATTCGCCCAAATCCGGGATTAACAAGTCAGAAATTGCATTAAAGATACTTGAGGAAGCCGGACAGACGCTCCTTCAGAATGGCAGAGAGAATCTTGCGAAGATAGCGTTGTTCCGGTTTCTTGACATAACCCGGAAATCTGATTTTTTAATAGCTCTTGGAGATTGTGACGTCAGGAAAAACTGGACAGAAGTTGTCTTTAAAATACTTCATGCCACCAACTATAATCTCCGGGATATGATGGAACAACGCGTAGCTGAGCATCCAAATCAGACGATGTTCCGCGATTTGTCATCAGCCATAGAAGTTGATTGGACTTATGACCAGATATACCGGCATCTTCGTGAAATTGCATCGCTGTTTTACCGGCAGGGAGGTTCCTCGCCCAGAGTTGCCATTTATACCGAAAATTGCTTTGAAGGCGCCTGCGCCGACCTGGCATGCCTGATGTTCGACATCTTTGATACGCCTTTGAGTCCGCACTTCAAACAGGAAATTCTAATTTCAATTTTTAATGAACTTGAAATCAATATTGCACTTGCAGATAATGAAGATCGGCTTACAGCGCTGTTGAATGTCAGGGAAAAAACGAAAGTGAAATTCTCCATTCTGTCGCTTCAGCCTGTTTCACAAAAAAATCAAAGTATTCCCTACCTTGTTGAGGTTTGCAAAAATTTTACACGTTCTTACATTGACACGCTTCTTGGGCAACACCTAATAAAACAGAACAACCAGGTTGCCACTACCATGTTTACATCGGGAAGCGCCGGTTTGCCAAAAGGCGTTTCGTTCTCTATATATAATATTATATCCAAAAGGTTTGCCCGCGCGGCGGCTTTGCCAGAAGTTGGCAATGAGACTTTTCTTTGCTATCTTCCCCTGTTTCACACCTTTGGCAGGTATCTCGAAATGACCGGTGTGATTTTCTGGAGCGGAACATACATTTTCGCAGGAAATACCTCGTCGGAAACGCTTTTGTCGCTGTTCCACAAGGTTAATCCTACCGGTTTTATCAGTATCCCCTTGCGTTGGCAGGATCTTTATGACCGTTGTCAGGAGACTATCGAGGGGATTGAAAACGAAGAACTCAGGAGCGAGGCTGTAAGAAATGTTGTGGGATCGAACCTGCATTGGGGTTTGTCGGCTGCAGGATACCTTGATCCGAATGTTTTTCGTTTTTTCAATCAGTTTGGAATTCACCTGAACAGCGGGTTTGGAATGACCGAAGCCACAGGCGGAATCACCATGACGCCGCCGGGAGGATATAAAGACTCTTCAGTGGGTATTCCTTTACCCGGCATAATGACCAGGTTAACCGCAGAATCTGAACTTGAGCTAAGCGGTCATTATATTGGAAGATACCTTGAAAATGCAGGTCCCGACGAAATAATTCCATATCCGGTTTCGCCGGATATGGATTATTGGATGAAAACGGGGGATGTTTTTAAAATTACACCCGACGGGTATTTTGAAATAATTGACCGGGTAAAAGATATCTATAAAAACAACCGCGGACAAACCGTTGCTCCGCAAACAATCGAAAAAAAATTCTACAACGTCCCAGGAATTCAAAGCGTGTTCCTTGTGGGCGATAATCGTCCCTATAATGTACTGCTTATCGTACCCGACCGCAACGACCCTCTTTTCCTTTCACTCGATGAAGAAAACCTGAACGAATACTTCCATCAGATTGTAATGGCAGCCAATTCCGATGTGGCACCTTATGAACGTGTCATTAACTTTTCCGTACTCAACCGGGAATTCAGCTCCGAAAAGGGCGAACTAACACCCAAAGGTTCTTTTAACAGAAAAGCCATCGAAAACAGTTTTAAGGATATCATTGATACGCTTTATCAAAGCAAAGTCGCCTTGATTTCTGCCGGATCGTTTTCAATCCTCATTCCAAAATGGTTTTTCAGGGATCTCGGCATTCTCGAAACCGACCTGAAATATGAGCAGAATACGCTTATCAATAAAATCAGCAAATCATCGCTGATCATCAGGAAAATCAAGGATGATAATTATCAGATCGGAAATATGAAATATCAGATTTCTTCCGATCAGATTGACCTTGGAATACTTACCCGGCAACCAAAAATCTGGATTGGAAATCCATCTCTTGTTGCATTTTGTCCGGTTAAGGAGGGCTGGGATGTTCCACTGGGAAATATCTCGCCATCAATAGGAATAGTGCGGTTTATGCGGATGGATGAAAATGATTTCCCGGTAATCCACTCAATCCGGAATCAGCAGTTAATTCAAATCAACAACCTTTTATTCAAAGCCTTTTTCGGCGATTTCAATGTTGCATCGCAGGCGCTCGAAGATTTAACCGGCTCTTTGTCGGGGGCAGATCCCCGGCTTGCCATTACCCTCAGATACAGAATTGAAGCATTAGCTTTTCATCCCGATGAGGAGATTAGATGTTTGGCATACCGGCTGATATTGCTGAAAGCGCCAAACCCGGAAGATATCCAATCCATGCCGACGTTCATCGAGTCGGGATTAACCTTTTTAAATGAGGCGTCAATTCAAAAAATCGCTTCGGGAAATTTCGGCAAACACCGGCTGGATGCTCTAAAGCAAAGGCTATATTGGTATCGTACCCACCTGAAATGGCCTGCCGGTATCAGACAGCGTAATGCCTTTGCCGACGTGCTGGCTTTGCTGCACAAATTTGCCAGGCTTCATCTTGAGTTTTATGTGCCGGTAAGGGCTGAACTATCAAGATGGATACTTCACAAACAAGACCCATTTCTTTCAGGATTGGCTGAAAGTTATTTTTACAACCTTGCGAATTATTTTGAAAAAAGCATTGAAGCAAGTACAGCAAAACAACCTTTAAAATTATGGAAATCAAGACTGGTTTTTGAGAATGGTATTTCAGAATCAGAAAAATTGAGTATTACTGAAATTTTCCGCTCATCAACTTTTCTGAATGAAAGCGTCATTCTTACTTTCAATGAATGGAATTTCAGACTTGAAGATGTTCCTGAAAAAGGAATTTGGGTAATGCGGTTACTTGCTTTTAAAGAATTTAAACATTACCGGCTTTCCATCAACACTACATCGGGAAAACATTTTGATTTACACATGGTCATGAGCGAAGATACTGCTTTCAAAGGTCGTCCCGAAACATTTTACTGGCTGGCTTCACTTGCAGGCTTCCCTTTTGGACCGGCAGTTGCGCCGATGCTCGGAAGCAGTCGCCCGAATCTCGGCGTTCTTACAACCCAATATATTGACGGTCTCACTGCCTGGGATAAAATCAGAGAACTCAGTGAAATTCACCGCTCCTCGGGGTTAATCAGAAATAATGCCTGGAAAAAAATCTTTATCAAATCATTCGCGGTTATATTTACTGCCTGGGAACACAGCGGACGGTTGATTGTTCCAGGCGCCATTTCGCCCGCAAATATTGTTATTCCGGAAATGGATTTTCGCGATAGCGCAGTTATATTGTCCCTCGCCGGCTGGTCGGAATATAAAAATACTTTGTCGCTCATCGAACCCATGCTCCGCGATTTTTATTGCCGCACGGCTTCGGTTTATCCCTGGTGCCGCAAACAACTCAGAATCTTCTGGATTTTCGACGCCTGCATTGAATCGCTTGGGAAAGAAAAGGCAACTGTTTTCCTGAAGCAATTAGACATTGACCTCAATCTTCGCAACCTGAATTGCTTTGACGATACTAACCTGCACGAACATATTGAAGAGTACCTTGAACGAACATTGAACAGATTCTATCTGCCGTTGGCGCTTTTCAGCGCGATTGATCAATATCAGGAGTGGTACAGAATGAATCCGCTTACCACCAATGCTGCAAAAGAACACACCATCCTGGAACTTTTTGAACTTTATAAATTGCAACAACATTCGGAAATAACCCGCTATTTCTTTTACCGGCATACATTTTTTTCCGATACCGGAACTATAATCCAGAAGACATTTGACCAGCTCCTCTCAAAAATGAAAGATATGATAGGCGGTTTGGCTATCCAATTGACTGAGCTTTCCGATTTGCAGGCAGAAATTGTAAATCCGGAAATGAAGTCGGTATTTAGCCGAATGGTTTTTCCGCGACTTCAGGGAGAAATGGGGATAGACTTTCTGAAAATTGGCGAAAATAAACAGGAACATGTGGTTGTTCGCTTTACTTTCCATGATAAAACCGGACAGCGTTATACTTTGAGAGAACCTGTGGAAGCTCGTGAAACGGGACAACTTTATCAGCTTTTCTTTCGCGAGAAATATCCGAAAGAGATTTCCGATTACGACCATCAGTATGTACTAACCGATGAACACGAAAAGATTGTAGGCGGCATCACCTATCGTTATATTGAAGATCACAATATTCTGCTCGACGGCATTGTTGTAACTTCAGCGCTTCAGGGGAAAGGAATCGCATCGGGCATGATCGAAAAGTTCTTTGCAAGTATGTCGGCACAGGGAGTGGAAGTAGTCAGGGCTCATTTTCTTTTCGGGAATTACTACATGAAGCACTTTTTTGAAGTTGACCGGAATTGGGGCGCCTTAATCAAAAAGTTGAATTAGATGCGTAATTCTATGAGTAAATACAGTTTATCTACTTCGGTCAGATTGCCATACATTACAGATCTTCGGGCTTAGAAAAATTTCGGCGATTTATCTGATCCTTAAATATCTCGCAGGAATGACATGATTATGATTTCTTATCCTTTGTTGATAATTATTTTGGACTTTATTTGTCCATAAATGATAATATTCATATATTTGGACAAAATTTGTCTTGATGCCGAAATCAAAACTAAAATTCATATCTTTTGGAGAGCATCTCAGAACACTGAGAACCGAAGTGGAATTGCCGTTGAGAGAAGTTGCATCTCATCTTGGAATTGACCCTTCTTTACTTGCAAAAATTGAACGCAATGAAAGACAGCCAACAAAACAACTCATAAAAGAAGTTGCCTGCTTTTTTAATGTTGACGAAAGAGAATTGCAAAACGAATTTCTCAGCGACCAAATCGCGTACAAAATTATAGACGAAGAAGCTGATTTGGAAATTTTAAAAGCAGCAGAACAAAAAGTGTCTTACTTAAAAACTCAACGAAATGGGTAAAACATTAATGAGAAATAAAGAACTTCCGACATTCTTCGGCGAAGTTCAACTAAGAGGAGAACGCCAACTATCTTTGGTTTCACAAACGGAAACTGAAAAACCTGGGTTGTTTTATCAGCATCCACACGGGCAACTATGGCAAGGCAATAGTATTGAGTGGCTTAAAACATTGAACCCAGAGAGTATTGATCTGATTTTTGCCGATCCGCCATACAATATCAGGAAAGCTGATTGGGACACTTTTGAAAGCCAGGAAGAGTACATTAAATTTTCTATGCAATGGATTGAACAAGCTGCCAGAGTTTTGAAACCAACGGGAACGCTTTTCATTTGCGGTTTTTCCGAGATTCTAGCTGACCTAAAACATCCGGCAACAAAATATTTTAAAGGTTGCCGGTGGATTATTTGGAATTACAAAAATAAGGCAAACTTAGGCAGCGACTGGGGTCGAAGCCATGAAAGCATTTTGCATTTTCGTAAGACAAAGCATTTTACTTTCAATATTGATTCAATCCGTCTTCCATACAGCGAACATACATTGAAATATCCAAGTCATCCGCAAGCAGAGACAAGTCAGTACGGAAACGGTAAAAACAAAAATCATATTTGGGAGCCAAATCCACTTGGAGCAAAACCAAAAGATGTACTGGAAATCCCGCAAGATATTATTGAAGCGCCAACAACCTGCAATGGTATGCACGAAAAGACTCCGCACCCTACACAGAAACCGGAAGAACTTTTGCGCAAAATAATTTTAGCTTCTTCAAACGTTGGCGACAAAGTGCTTGACCCTTTTTGTGGTTCGGGTACGACGCCTGTTTGTTCTGAGCAGCTTCAACGTAAATGGTTAGCTTGCGATTTATCGCCAGAATACCTGGATTGGGCAGCGAATCGCATAGAACTTGTTGAAGATTGGAGCATTAACAAGTGGATAGAATATGATTTTGACAACCAGAAAAGACGGAACTCTATCAGATGAACTTAAAACAACTCGTAAATAAAGCCAAAGACAAAAACAATTTTGTTGACTTGAAAGCATACATTGCATTCAGTGGTGAATATTTAAATTACATAAGCGACAATTTGCAGGCAACAATAGTTTCTCAGAACGAAAACCACTATTGCTTTTACCAATACAAGAAAGAGGGCAATTATCAAATCACCAGACCAATAAACTCTAACTTGATGTATGACGCAAAAAATTTTGCAAAATATTCAAAGGAGTTTTCAAAAGTTTTACAGACCATTAAAACCATCAACAAGAAAGATGAATCGTTAAGACAAATTATCAATAGCGCAACATATACGATTCAGCAATCTGTAGGCTCCGCATTAGACGGTTTACCAGCCGGGCAATCAAACAAAGCACGGAAATTAAATGGTGATTTATTTGAACATTTTATTCGATTAATCATTCGTGAAATTGGAATTACTTGCACTGCCGGTGTTATACAAGTTCCTATAATCGGCGCTGACGAAGAACAGTTTACTATGAGTTATCAGCATGATTTGATTATTGAGAAAGATAACGAAGTAAAAGTCATCGGTTCCATAAAAACATCAAGTAAAGATCGCATTGACAAAATTTTCATTGATAAATTCCTATACAATAAACTCACAGAAAAGCCAACTCCACATATCGCTATTTTCCTCAACGATGTACAAAGAAAAAATACAAGGCGATTAAATGAAGATGGCATCAGCGCTACTTTTCTTCCTGGACACTTCAAAGCATACACTGTCAAACTCAATCCGCTTGATGGAGTTTATTATTGTGACATCAGACCCAGAATGATGACTGAAAATATTTTGAAAGATCATATAAAAACATTCGACAATCTACTCATTGAAGACATTTGGAAATTCATATAGCCAGCGCTATTGCACTCAAATTTTGCTTTACGCCTGGACACATGCAAACGCAAGCAAGAAGAGAGCGCAAGCAAACGCGCCTTGAAAGGTTGAATATTTCGTATAAACTATAAAATCAAACGATTGTAAGTTAATTCATTTCACTAACCAAATTTTATAAACCCATGACAGGAAAAAAGATCACATTGGTAAACGGGAAACTCATTGTTCCCGATCAGCCGGTAATACCATTTATTGAAGGCGATGGAACCGGACCCGATATCTGGAATGCAAGCGTAAAGGTATTTGACGCCGCTATTGAAAAAGCATATTCGGGCAGGCGGAAAATAATCTGGAAAGAGGTTCTTGCCGGAGAAAAAGCCTTTGAGAAAACCGGAGAATGGCTTCCAAAGGAAACGCTCGACATTATCAATGAATACCTTGTTGCAATAAAAGGACCGCTTACAACCCCGGTTGGCGGCGGAATAAGGTCTTTAAATGTTGCTCTGCGGCAAATCCTCGATCTCTATACCTGCCTTCGCCCGGTACGTTACTTTAAAGGAGTTCCATCTCCGGTAAAGCGACCGGAAACCACCGATATGGTAATCTTCCGAGAAAATTCCGAAGATATTTACGCAGGTATTGAATGGATGCAGGGAACCCCGGAGGTTGAAAAGATGATCAAATTCCTGATCAATGAAATGGGAGTAAAAAAGATTCGTTTTCCTGAATCTTCTTCTATCGGAATCAAGCCTGTCTCCAAAGAAGGAACGGAAAGGCTTGTCAGGGCTGCCATAAGT
Organism: Bacteroidota bacterium; assembly: GCA_026391715.1. GTDB lineage: Bacteria > Bacteroidota > Bacteroidia > Bacteroidales > FEN-979 > CAIVAT01. Next base: position 23,904 of record JAPLDO010000149.1, on the reverse strand, counting down.
TATGCGCTTGAACACAAAAAACCATCGGTGACAATTGTCCATAAAGGAAATATCATGAAATTCACCGAAGGACAGTTCAAACAATGGGGCTATGAACTTGCTGAACGTGAATTTGGCGACAGCGTGTTTACCTGGGCGCAGTATGATAAAATCAAAGCCAAAGATGGCGAAACCGTAGCCGATACAGCTCAAAAAAATGCAATAGCAGCCGGGAAGCTCATCATCAAAGACGTAATTGCCGACGCCTTTCTACAGCAAATCCTCACGCGACCGGCAGACTATTCCATAATCGCCACATTGAACCTCAACGGAGATTATATTTCTGACGCGCTGGCAGCCATTGTCGGCGGAATCGGAATAGCCCCCGGAGCCAATATCAATTACGTTACCGGGCATGCAGTTTTTGAAGCTACTCATGGAACCGCGCCAAAATATGCAGGAAAAGATCAGGTAAATCCTGGATCTGTCATTCTTTCAGGGGCAATGATGCTCGAATACATGGGGTGGAAAGAAGCAGCCGATCTGATTGTTAAAGGGTTGGAAGGAGCCATAGCAAAAAAACGTGTCACCTACGATTTCGAGCGACTTATGGAAGGCGCTACCAAATTAAAATGTTCAGAATTTGGAACTGAAATCATTGCCAATATGTAACTACCGGAGCAGGTAGAATCCAGAGCAGTTTTCAAACCAGAGTGTTACTATATAAGCAACTTGATTTGCCACGACCTTATGGTCGTGGCAATTGAATATCAGCGCTTACTGGGCTTTAGCCCAAAATCAATTGTTTTTAGAATGAACTCATACATACTTTTTCTGGCTGCCATCGTTTTTTATAGTGGCAAAGGATAAAAATGGGTGTAACTTCGGGTTTTTACAAAAGAAAAAGCGTTATAATTTCTGTAATTATAACGCTTTATATATTTAAGCAGTGATCCGGGCGGGATTCGAACCCACGACCCGCAGCTTAGAAGGCTGCTGCTCTATCCAACTGAGCTACCGGACCGCATTGGTTTATTATCAGCGGCAAAGGTAAAAAATAATTGTTTAGTTTTGATAACAAATTCCCTTTGCTATGGCTCTATCCTGGAACGAAATCAAAGACCGTTCAATCCGGTTTTATAAAGATTGGGAAAATGTATCGGGCGAAGATGCCGAAGCTAAAACCTTTTGGGATGAGTTTTTCAATGTGTTTGGCATCTCCCGCCGAAAGGTGGCGAGCTTTGAGAAGCCGGTAAAGCGGTTGGATGAATCAATCGGATACATTGAGATGCTTTGGAAAGGGATGATCCTGGTCGAACACAAATCAAGGGGAAAAGACCTCGATAAAGCTTACAAACAAGCTCTTGAATACTTCCCCGGACTAAAGGATTTTGAATTGCCAAAATATGTCCTGGTCTCCGATTTTGCCCGTTTCAGGCTATACGACATGGATGATGATGGCAATGTTCATGAATTTGAATTGAACGACCTGTACAAAAATATCAGGGAGTTTGGGTTCATAGCCGGATACCAGAAACACACTTTTACCGAGCAGGACCCGGTCAACATCCATGCAGCCGAAATGATGGGAAAGCTGCATGACCGGCTTAAAGCTGTGGGCTATGAGGGCCACGTTCTGGAGGTTTACCTTATCCGTTTGTTGTTTTGCCTGTTTGCCGAAGATACCAGTATTTTTGAGCGTGACCAGCTCCGCGATTACCTGATAAACAAAACCAAAGATGACGGCAGCGACCTTGCCCAGCATCTTTCCATGTTGTTCTACGTGCTGAACACGCCAAAGGATAAACGGTTGCGGAACCTTGATGAAGACCTGGCGGCTTTTCCATACATCAACGGCAGGTTGTTTGAAGAGACCCTTCCGCCGGCTTCCTTTGATACAACCATGCGCAACAACCTGATGGAATGTACCATGCTGAACTGGGGTAAAATATCACCGGCAATCTTCGGTTCCCTGTTCCAAAGTGTGATGAACCCGGTGGAACGAAGAAACCTTGGCGCCCATTACACCTCCGAAAAGAACATCATGAAGGTGATCAAACCTTTGTTCCTCGACGATCTTTGGAAAGAGTTCCATTCAGTTAAAGACAACCGGAATAAACTAATCCGGTTTCACGACAAACTGGCTTCCCTGCGTTTTCTGGATCCCGCGTGCGGTTGCGGGAATTTCCTGGTCATTACCTACCGGGAAATACGGTTGCTGGAACTTGAAATAATAAGGGTTTTGCAGAAGGGACAGCAGGTGTTTGACGTCGGCGAACTGATAAAACTCGATGTTGACCGTTTTTACGGCATTGAGATCGAAGAATTCCCCTCCCAGATTGCCCAGGTTGCTTTGTGGCTGATGGACCACCAGATGAACATGCTCGTCAGCGAGGCGTTCGGACAGTATTTCCTCCGGCTTCCATTGCGCAAAAGTCCGAACATCACTTGCGGCAATGCATTGCGCATTGACTGGCAAAGCCTGATCGAACCAATTCCCTGGGAACAGGGCGCAGCACGGTTCGATTATATTTTCGGGAACCCGCCGTTCTTAGGAAAACAATATCAAAATAAAAATCAGAAAGATGACATGGAGCTTGTCTTTAATGGCATTTTAGGAACTGGTATTTTAGATTTTGTGACAGCGTGGTATTTGAGAGCCGGAGAATATTTAACTTCAATTAGCGATTCTTCATCAACTAAATGTGCATTTGTTTCGACAAATTCAATCAGCCAAGGAGAACAAGTTGGAATTTTATGGAGAATTCTTAATCGAAGGTTTCATTTGAAAATATTTTTTGCCCATCGAACTTTTAAATGGAGTAATGAAGCTCGTGGGAAAGCCGCAGTGCATGTAGTTATAATTGGTTTTACAAACCATCAGATTCAGGAAAACCGACTATTTGGATATGAAAATATTACCGGAGAGCCTCTTGAAGTGATTGTAAAAAGCATCAATCCGTATTTAGTCGAAGGAAAGGATAATTTTATAAGCAAGCGGCGAAAACCAATTTGTAATGTCCCAGAAATGGCATTTGGTAACATGCCAAATGATGGTGGACATTTAATCTTCACAACCGCTGAAAAGGATGCCTTTCTTAAAATAGAACCATCATCTTTGATTTTATTTCGCGAATTCATTGGGTCGCACGAATTTTTAAATGGATCCACCCGATGGTGTTTATGGCTAAAAGGGGCTGATCCTTCTGATTTAAGGAAATTACCTCAACTTCAAAAAAGGCTTGAATTAGTTAGAAAGGCTCGCTTAGCGAGTAATAGACCAACAACAAATAAACTCGCCGAATATCCTTACCTATTTGGCGAAATACGACAACCAGATTCTGATTATTTAATATTTCCAGAGGTTTCTTCAGAACGAAGGAAATACATACCCGTTGGATATATATCGAAAGAAATTATCACAAGTAACAAGAACTACACAATTGTGAATGCCACTTTTTATCATTTTGGAGTTTTGAGTTCAATTATGAATATGGCTTGGATTAAAACAGTTTCAGGTAGATTAAAAAGTGATATTCAATATTCTTCTGGAATCGTTTACAACAACTTCCCCTGGCCCGAATCCCCCACCGAAAAGCAGGTGAAAACCGTTGAAGACGCCGCCCAAAAGGTGTTGTATACCCGTTTGAATTTTCCGGGAAGCAGCCTTGCCGATCTATACGACCCGTTGACTATGCCGCCCGATCTCGTCAAAGCCCACCAGGAACTTGACAAAGCTGTTGACCTTTGTTACCGCCCCCAGCCATTCCTGAATGAAACTAAACGGATTGAGTTTCTGTTTGAGTTGTACGAAAAATATACGGCGGGGTTGTTTGCGAAGGAAAAAAACTCGTCGAAAAAGCGGAATTAGGGAAACTATCCTGCAATTATGAGCCCACTCCGAAAAGTGGGTATAAAAATCAAAATTTGGCTAAAGCCCGGAATGTCAGCAACTTGAATTGCCACGACCTTAAGGTCGTGGCAATTGATAAACAGATAGTTACTGGACTTTAGTCCAAATTGTTTCCATTTCGGAGCGGGTTCTTAATTTGTCAACAAATCTCCAGCCATTCAACCGGAAATCTCTATTTTTGCAATGAGGAGACTATTTAAAATATCGCACCTGAATTATCCCCGAATTTTTTTTGTAAACCATAGATTATGAGAATTAACCCGAATAATGTTGCCTGCCTGGTAATTGATTTCCAGGAACGGATTTTTCCCGCCATTCATGAACATGAAAAACTTTCACGCACTGTGCCTATCCTGCTGGAAGGTTTGAAAACATTGGAAATTCCCATTTTCGTAACCGAACAGTATGTCAAAGGTCTGGGGCAAACCGTACCTGAAATTGCCCGTTCAATCGAAGGCATAAACCGGATTGAGAAATCCTCCTTCAGTTGTTGCGACGAACCGCGATTTATGCTGGAACTTGCCAATTCCGGTAAGGACAACGTTATTGTTTGCGGGATCGAAAGCCATGTGTGTGTGCTTCAAACGGTGATTGATCTCAAACAACACGGATATCATCCTATAGTTGTTGAGGATTGCATCTCCTCGCGTAAGGAAAACGACAAGAAGATTGCCCTGCTCCGCATGCAACAAGAAGGCGCGATTATTACAACTTATGAAGCCATATTATTTGAACTGCTGAGGCGCTCCGGCGGGGAAACATTTAAAGCGATTTCAAAATTGGTTAAATAGGAATAATGTCCACCGACGAGTCAATCTATGATGAAAATCCCGAACTGGAATCGGGGAAACTGAAGGAAACGGTGCATCTTGCCCAGATGTATCAAAACTGGTTTCTCGATTACGCTTCTTATGTTATTCTCGAAAGAGCGGTTCCTGAGATTACCGATGGACTGAAGCCGGTTCAGCGAAGGATTCTTCATGCCATGAGAGATCTGGACGACGGCAGATACAACAAGGTTGCCAATATCATCGGGCATACCATGAAGTATCATCCTCACGGAGACGCCTCCATTGGCGATGCTTTGGTGCAGTTGGGACAAAAGGATTTGCTGATAGATTGCCAGGGAAACTGGGGAAATATCCTTACCGGCGACAGCGCCGCCGCCCCAAGGTATATCGAGGCGCGTCCATCGAAATTTGCCATCGAAGTACTTTATAATCCGAAAACAACTACCTGGCAAGCTTCGTATGACGGCAGGAACAAAGAGCCGGTTGCCCTGCCTGCAAAATTTCCGTTACTTCTCGCGCAGGGTGTTGAAGGGATTGCGGTTGGTCTTGCATCGAAAATTCTACCGCACAACTTTAACGAACTTATTGACGCTTCCATAAAAATCCTTCAGGAAAAAGAATTTGAACTTTATCCTGATTTCCTTACCGGTGGAATGGTTGATGTATCACGTTACAACGATGGCCTCCGGGGAGGCAAAATCCGGCTGCGGGCGAAAATAGTGTTGGAAGATAAGAAAACACTCGTCATTCGTGAGATTCCGTTTGGCTCCACCACCGGATCGCTGATTGACTCCATTCTTACCGCCAATGACAAAGGTAAAATCAAGATTCGCAAAATTGACGATAATACCGCCGCCGAAGTCGAAATTCTCATTCACCTTAACCCTGGAGTTTCACCCGATACTACGATTGACGCGCTTTATGCCTTCACCGAATGCGAGGTGTCAATTTCGCCAAATGCCTGTGTTATTGAAAACGGACGACCGCGGTTTATGGGCGTTTCCGAAATACTGAGAGTCAATACCCAGCGTACCGTTGACCTCCTCAGGATGGAACTGGAAATTCGGATAAGGGAACTGATGGATCAGTTGCACAACATTTCACTGGAAAAGATATTCATCGAAAATGAAGTTTACGAAGGAATTAAGAAATGTAAAACCACCGAGGAAATTGATACCGCCATTTTCACCGGACTTGAACCATTCACCGCACAGTTGATCCGTCCGGTTTCCGAGGAAGATATTCAACGGCTCAGGAAAATTCCGATTGAACGCATCTCCCGCTTCAATTCCGCAAAAGCCGACGATATGATGGCTACGGTTAGATTGGAAATGGATGAGGTTGAAAACCATCTTGCTCATCTTACCGATTATGCCATTGAGTATTTTCGTCAGATTAGAAAAAAATATGGTAAAAACCGCGACAGGCATACCGAAATCCGCAATTTCGACACCATTGAAGCAGCCAAAGTTGCCGCCGCTAATGAAAAATTGTATGTGAACCGCGAAGAGGGCTTCGCCGGAACCAGTCTGCGAAAAGATGAATTTGTTTGTGATTGCTCCGACATTGACGATATAATTGTTTTCCGCGACGACGGAACCTACATCGTAGTAAAGGTGGTGAACAAGATCTTTGTCGGAAAAAATATTATCCATATCGCGATCTTCAATAAAAACAACAGCCGCACGGTTTACAACATGATCTTCAGAGATGGAAAAAACGGGAAGATCATGGTGAAGCGATTCAGCGTTCTGGGGATTACCCGCGACAAGGAATATTTAGCTACAAAGGGAACTCCGGGATCGAAAGTACTCTATTTTACTGCAAATCCGAATGGCGAAGCTGAAGTGATCAGGGTGGAATTAAAACCAAAACCGCGAATGAAAAAGAGTTCCTTCGATTTCAACTTCGCCGATGTAGCTATTAAAGGTCGCAATGCAATGGGAAATACGCTAACGAGGTTTTCGGTGAGGAAAATCGAACAGCGACAGGAGGGAATCTCAACGCTCGGCTCGCTTAATATCTGGTACGATGAAACCGTTCAGCGGTTGAATACCGATGCGCGAGGCTTGCTGCTTGGCGATTTTTCCGGGGCAGACAGAATCATTATCTTAATGAAATCAGGTCATTACCGCCTGACATCTTTCGATCTGTCAACCCATTTTGAGGAGGATATGATGGTTATTCAGAAGTATGACCCCGAACGCATTTATACGGTTGTTTACCAGGAAAGTACGACGAAACATTTTTATATAAAAAGATTTCATGCCGAGATAACCGACAAAAAGGTTGAGTTTATCGAAGATAAAGATAAGCTGATATTATTTTCTTTCGATCAGTTTCCGATTATTCAGATTCACTTCGACATGAAATTAAAAACCAAAGGAGATGAGCGGGAAGATATTACCGTGCATGAATTTATCGGGGTGAAGGGTTATAAAGCCAAAGGAAAGCGACTGTCGCTCTACGCCGTGAAAAATATCGCCTGGCTTGAACCATTACTTCCTGAAAAGATCGTTGAAACTGATCCGACAGAGTTCCCCGAAGATGCAAACATCATCGAACCATCGCTTCTGGAAGAGACGTTTCCAGAGGCGACGCATGATGATCAACCTGAGGAATTAGAGTCCGGTTCCCCTGTTTTTATATCATCAAGCGCGGGAGATTCTGCGGAAGACATTCCTGTGCCGTCAGATCCGTCAAAGAAAAGGAGACCCAGAATAAAAAAACAAGACATCTCTTCACAATCATCGGGCAATTCAGGGGAACCAGGGGATGCGATACAGATGGAACTACCTTTGTAGTTGGTAAGTTGGTAAGCAGGTAAACCAAATATTGTGATATTTTCTGGATTTTTAAAAAATTGCGTAATGATTGATAATAAAATACACAAAGTAACCGAAGATGTAAGTTGGATTGGCGTTCTCGACCGCGACATAGTGACCTTTGACGTTGTGATGGAAACCAAATACGGCACAACCTATAACTCCTATTTTATCAATGCCGATCGGAAAACGATTGTCGAAACCGTGAAAGAGAAATTCTGGGAGGTCTGGTTCGCAAAACTAAAGCAGGTTTGTAATCCCGCCGAAATCGAATACATCATCGTAAACCATACCGAACCTGACCATTCCGGATGTGTTGCGCATCTGCTCAACATTGCGCCACGCGCAAAAGTTGTCGGCAGCGGAAATGCCATTCGCTATCTTAAAGACCTGCTTGGATTTGAGTTTCCTCATTTGATAGTGAAAGATGGGCAGACACTCGATCTTGGCAATAAAACCCTACGATTTATTGCCGCAGCAAACCTTCACTGGCCCGATTCCATTATGACGTACCTCGATGAGGAAAAACTATTGTTTACCTGCGATATTTTCGGAGAACATTATTGCCATGAAGGGATGTTTGACGATGTTGTCGGAGATTTTGATGACGCATTCAGGTATTACTACGATGTAATCATGAAACCTTACAGCCGGTTCATGCTTCAGGCAATCGAACGAATCCGCCCACTCGAAATATCCTGCGTTTGTCCGGGTCATGGCGCTATTCTAAGGAAAAACTGGAAGAAATATGTGAATTTATCTGAACAGTTAGCCCTTGAATCGTTGAACATCCAACAACCGAACCGCGTCTTCCTCGGATATGTTTCTGCCTATCATAATACCGGACTTATTGCTGAAAAAATTGCCGAAGGTATCCGAATGGCTGGCGATATCGAAGTTGATCTGTGTGATATTGAAAAGATGGATATGGGATTAATTGAACAGAAGATTATCAAGTCGTCGGCAATTATACTGGGTTGTCCCACCTTCAGTCAGAATATCCTGACGCCGGTTTATCAGGTATTTGCCTTGATTAATCCTATCCGCGACCGAAACAAACTGGCAGCGGCATTTGGTTCCTACGGCTGGAGCGGCGAAGCTGCCAAAATTATAACCTCAGCCATGCGGCAATTGAAACTCAATGTAATTGATGATGGATTAATGATTAAATTTACTCCACACAATGAAGAAGCACAGAAGTGCGTTGCTTATGGGAAATTATTCGGCGAGCGAATGTTGAATGATAAAATGGCGTCCAGTTAAAAATTGAGCCTACTCCTAAAAGGAAATATTTTTTGGCTAAAGCCAACTATGAAAATGATTATCAATTGCCACGACCTTAAGGTCGTGGCAATTCAAATTGCTGATATACCGGGCTTTAGCCAAATGTTAATTATTATAACCACTTTGCGAAGTGGACTCAAAATTACAAATTTGTAATTCAATTAAAACTCTCAGAGACCATGACAAAAATCAAAGACACCATAGTTCTCGTCACTGGAGGCGCATCCGGAATTGGACGCCTGATGGGCGACATGTGCCTACAGAATGGCGCGGCAAAACTAATTATCTGGGACGTCAATAAAGAGAAACTCGACTCCACAACACGCGAACTTCGAGCCTTTCATTTTATCGTTCACCCGTACCTGGTTGATGTAGGCAATACACAACTGGTAATTGAAATGGCGGCAAAAGTTAAACAGGAGGTTGGCATGGTTGATATCCTCATCAACAATGCAGGAATCATCACAGGAAACAAGATGTTCAGCGAAATTTCCCATCACGATGTGGATAAAATCATGGATATTAACACCAATGCCCTGATGCACGTAACCCTTGAGTTCCTTCCTGAAATGATCAAAAAAGGCTTCGGACATATTGTGAATATCTCCTCAGCCGCCGGAATGCTGGCAAATCCGCAGATGTCGGTTTATTGCGCCAGCAAATGGGCTGTTGCCGGATGGTCGGAATCAATGCGAATCGAACTCGAAAATGGCAAAACCGGCGTACACGTCACAACGGTAAATCCGTCATATATTGATACCGGAATGTTTACCGGCGTTTCAACAAACTGGCTCATTCCGCTGCTGAAACCCGAAGCGCTTGCCGCAAAAGTAGTAAGGGCTGTAAAATATAACCGGCTTTTTGTCCGGGCGCCGTTTATGGTGCAACTTATACCATTTACCCGCGGAATTATTCCTGTCCGCCTGTTCGATCTGATTGTTGGAAAATGGTTTGGAGTTTATCGGTCAATGCATGGATTTAAAGGAAGGTAGCTGTGCGCAAAACAGAGAAAAGAAGAAAGTAGAAAGTAGAAAGAAGTAAGAAGAAATGAAGAAATACAAGTTGAATTTTTGAAACCAAAGCTTTGTAGGAGCGGAATTATAAAAATGAAATCCTGAAATATCGAAACTATGATAGAAGATGTTAATCGAAGCGCTGAACAGCAACGGAATTTTTTCAACTCCCACCAAACCAAATCCGTTGATTTTCGGATAGAACAGTTGAAAATATTGAAAAAGGCAATCATAGCTTATGAAGATCGGTTGTACGAGGCGCTTTGGGCGGATCTTCACAAATCGAAATTTGAAGCTTATGCCACTGAAATTGGGATTGTGCTCACCGAAATCGGCGCGCATCTCTGCCATCTGAGAAAATGGGCAAAACCAAAATGCGTTCCAACCAACCAGATGATCCATTTCTGGTCAACCAGTAAAATTTATAAGGAACCCTATGGTCGCGTTCTGATTATCGCCCCCTGGAATTACCCTTTTCAGTTGCTGATCAACCCGCTGGTGGGCGCCATTTCCGCCGGGAATTGCGTTACGCTTAAAGCCTCGGAATTTACTCCCCGTACATCCGAAGTGATGGGACAAATGATTCGTGAGTTTTTTAAACCCGAATATATCACGCTTTTTGGCGGTGGACGCGCTGCAAATCAGGCTCTGTTGCAGGCGCAATGGGATTATATTTTCTTCACCGGCAGTCCGCTGGTTGGCAAAGTGGTTATGGAAGCCGCCGCGAAAAACCTGACGCCGGTTTCACTGGAGTTAGGCGGGAAAAGTCCCTGCATAGTGGATAAGGACGCCAACCTCAAAGTTGCTGCAAGTCGCATTGTCTGGGGAAAATTCATCAATGCCGGACAAACCTGCATTGCGCCCGATTATCTGTTTGTACACAAAGAAATCAAGGTAGAATTGCTGAATCTGATGAAACAGAAAATCAGGGATTATTTTGGCGGGAATCCTGAAAACAGCCCGGATTATGTTCGTATCGCCACCGTTCCAAAAACAGAACGACTTGCCGCTTTTCTGAGGGATGCAAAAATTTTCACCGGCGGCGAAATTAATATCCAGCAAAAATATATCGCTCCAACCATAATTGACTCAGTCAAACCCGATGATGCCATAATGCAGGAAGAGATCTTCGGTCCAATTTTACCGGTGATGGAATTTGATGATCTTGAAAAGGTTATCTCTTTTGTCAATGCCCGTCCGAAACCGCTGGCATTTTATTATTTTTCAAATGATTGTCGCAAGCAGAAGGAGATACTCCGTAAAACAACATCGGGTGGCGGCTGCATCAACGACGTGCTGATGCACATCGCAAACGACCACTTGCCCTTCGGCGGCGTTGGCAACAGCGGTATCGGAAGCTACCACGGCAAATATAGCTTTGAAGTTTTTTCACATGCCCGTTCGATATTGAAGAAAGCAAATTTCCTGGATGTTCCGGTGAGATATGCTCCCTATGGTGGGAAGATAAAGTTGTTGAAAATGCTGATTAAATGATTCCCCATTTCCAACTTATGGCAAATACCAAGCTCCCAATTTCAAGTCTCAAATTCCAAATCCGTGCTTTCATGGCTTATTTAACCATTACTATCTATCGTTTTTCTTTTGAGATTTGGAACTTGAACTTTGAGACTTGAAATTTTTTAAACCCGCAGTTTTATCCCGTTTTGAATATAACGCCGCTAATTTTTCATCCCCTTGGATCTGCCTGTAGCGGCATCTTCGCCATTTTTTCCACATTCATGCCGGGGAAGCCGAACTCCTCAACAATCTTCCCTTTGATAAGGTAAACCCCGTCGCCACGAAAGGGATAGTCGGTAACTGCCTTTGGAAAGTGGACGGTATCGAAGAAATGCCCGTTCACATCAATGAAAGTTCCGAAGTGCATCCACTCCTTCTTCACTGTCCTGACATATTTGATTGTCACCAGCAGTCCAAGCATCCGCAAGGTTTTTCCGACATTTTCCGACATTTCATGCGCCAGAATATCGCCCCGGAATTTCGTCTCCAGCAGGTCGAACCAGGTATTTGTAACCGGGAATCCAAGCAACTCAATTTCGTCATAAACATCTGCAAGAATATTTTGCTCAAGCGTTGGCAATTCATATTTTTTAGCCTGAGTATGGAATAGCGATAAATTTTCGATTTCGCCATTTTGCGTTTTCGCCATTTCATTATTTTGCCCCGACCGCTTACCTTTCCCAATCAACATGTGCGCTTCCCAAAGCAACGAAGCTTTGGACTTTCCGGTAAATCGAAACGCCCCCACCCTGATTAGAATGATCAGTTGATCCAGTGCGACTGACACCCTCTGAATAAAATCCTCCAGCCCAATGTAAGGTCGTCCCTCGTCCTTCGTCCCTCGTCCCTCGTCCTTCGTCCCTCGTCCTTCGTCCCTCGCCCCTCGTCCCTCGTCCCTCGTCCCTCGTCCCTCGTCCCTCGTCCCTCGTCCCTCGTTTATCCCCCTCCCCACCCCTGCCTCCAAATTCGCCAGATGAATAAATCCAAGGTAAATATCATTTCCCCTGATACTGGTTTTATATTCACTATTGTTAACGCATGGCACATGCAGGTTTGCTCCGGAAACTTTTGCCTCGTTGAAATAAACCCATGAAGAGTAGAATCCTCCAAAGTTGTTGATCACACCGGTAATAAATTCAAGCGGATAATGAGCCTTCAGGTATAGGCTTTGGTAACTCTCCACTGCATAAGAGGCAGAATGAGCTTTCGAAAAGGAGTATCCGGCAAACGACTCAATCTGTCGCCACACCTCTTTGGTAACCTCTTCGGGATAACCGGATTTCCTGCAATTCTCAAAGAACTTATCAATGATTCGCTGCAACTCCTTCTTCGACCGGTATTTTCCACTCATTGCACGGCGGATAATATCGGAGTCGGCAAGGTCGAGCCCTGCAAAATGGTGACAGATTTTCAGCACATCCTCCTGGTAAACCATAACCCCGAAAGTCTCTTTCAACTGCTCCTCCATCACCGGGTGCAAATATTTAAACCTGCCCGGATTATGAAAACGGAAAATATATTCCTTCATCATCCCCGATCGCGCCACCCCCGGGCGGATGATCGAACTGGCTGCCACCAGGATACGGTAGTTGTCGCAGTGCAGTTTTTTCAGCAATCCGCGCATGGCAGGACTTTCCACGTAGAAACAACCAATAGTACGCGCATTTCGCAACTGTTCCTTCACCTTTTCATCCTCTTTGAATGCCTGCACCTGGTGAACATCTACGTTAATACCCCGGTTTTTTTTCACAATCTCCACCGTTTCGTAGATATGGCCAATGCCCCGCTGGCTCAGAATGTCGAGTTTTTCGAAGCCGATATTTTCCGCAACGTACATGTCAAATTGCGTGGTCGGGAAACCTTTCGGAGGCATATCGAGCGCAGTGTAGCAGGTAATTGGCTCCTCGGAGATCAACACCCCGCCGGCATGAATGCTGCGCAGGTTGGGAAAGTCTGCCATCATTTCGCCGAGCTCATTGATCCTGGCGATAATGTGGTTCCTGTGAATTGCTTCTTCGGGATGTTTCAAAAATGAGTCAATCTCGCCTTTCGGCAAACCATGCACCTTGCCAAGTTCGCGATAGATGGACTTGTCGCGGAAGGTTGACATGGCGCCAAGCAGGGCAGTGTGTTCATGTCCATAGCGCTTGAAAATATAGTCGAGTACTTCGTCGCGCTCTTTCCAGGAGTAGTCAATGTCGAAATCGGGCGGGGATGTGCGTTTGGGATTGATGAAGCGCTCGAAGTAGAGGTCGAGTTCAATAGGATCAACGTCGGTAATGCGCAGGCAGTAAGCCACTATGCTGTTGGCTCCGCTTCCCCGCCCTACGTGGTAAAAGCCCCGCGACATGGAATAGCGGATTATATCCCAGGTGATAAGAAAATAGGCAGAAAAGCCCATCTTATCAATGATGTTGAGTTCATGCCTGATTCTTCGCAAAGCCTCGCCGCGCCCTTTCCCATAACGGTATTGAAGTCCATCCATAGCAAGTTTTTCTAAAAGGATGAGATCGTCGTAGCGGTCGCCGGTGAAGGTTTTCTTGTTTTTGCAGGCTTTGAAATCGAAATTAATGGAACACTCTTCAATAACCTTTTCCGTATTTCGGATTATCTCCGGAAAATCATGGCAGGTATCCATGAGTTCATCAACCGGACTCATGATCTCATCGGGAGCCGCCACCTGACCGGGTTCCAGCCGGCTCAGCAACACATTGTGGGCTACTGCCCGGAAATTGCGATGCAGTTCATATTCCTTTTCATTTCTGAATGTGATCGGCGCCATAATAGCCATCCGGGAAATGAGGTCGCGGTGGCGGGAGAGAATGAGCGGGTTGAGATCGGAGGGACGGATGCCAATTAGATGGGAAGCTGGTAAGTTGGTAAGTTGGTGAGTCGGTCGGGCAGGTAAAGGCAAATCGTTAGATATTCGATATTCAAAACCGCGTGAAGACGAATGCATAAATGATGAAAAGGGATAAATTACGAAGACATTTCCAAACTCCGGCGCTCTTTCGGGCAATGGCTGATTGGTTAAATTATGGCGGCTCAGAAATTCGTTAAGTTCGCGAAAGCCTTCGTTGTTTTTCGCCAGACCGGTGTAAAGCAGGCGATCTTCAATCCGGAACTCAATACCGGCTATTGGTTTGACGCATTTTTCTTTGCATGCCGCCACAAAATCCATGATGCCGGTGGAGTTGTTAATGTCGGTGAGAGCCATTGCTGTTGGGGCGTCGCCGGAAGTGGTGACGCGATGTGTCGCCTTTACGGCTTCCTCAACCAGATTTTCCACAGAGATAGTTCCATAGCGCAGAGAGTAATATGAGTGACAGTTAAGATACATCAGTTCTTCTTTTGATTATAATTTAATCATTTATTCGACTATAATTTAATCATTTTTTTATATCCGATAAAAAATTCAGTAAAAAATGAACGAAAATCTGAAAGAAATAAACCAGAAAATGAAAGAATTCCGGCTTATTCACCTACCAACCCGGCGGGTTTTTTGTTATTTTTGCCATTAATCTTCCTCCCCTGCAAATTTGTAAAAGATCCTTTGCTTTCAGTTAGAAAAATGTTTTACCAAGGTGGAATATATTATGGTTGATAAATTGATTAAATATGCCTTTAAAGCCAGATTTGACGACATTTACATGATGAAGAAATTTCCGCTATTTCTGTTTGTAATTGTTTGTTTTTCAGCAAAAGTTGCTGGACAGACAACTTCTTCCCAGGCGACAACACGCGCACAAAAAATTCACCGGGCTGTAATTACAATTGATTCTCATACCGACACTCCCCTGCGGATGATTCAAAAAGGTTTTGACATGTCGGTAAGTCATGATCCAAGGAGGGAATACACTAAGATTGATTTCCCGCGAATGAGAGAGGGGGGTCTTGATGGAGCTTTTTTCGGAGTTTTCGTATCGCAGGGACCAAGAAATCCCGAAAATTACGAAAAGGTAAAACAGAAGGCATTGCTGTTGTTTGACACCATTGACGAGGTAGTTAAACGGAATAACAGGTTAGCCGCATTGGCTGTTTCGCCAAACGATGCTATTCGTTTTAAAAAAGAGGGCAGAAGCGCAGTTTTCATTGGCGTTGAAAACGGTTATGCTATAGGTAAGGATTTGTCGCTGATTAGTACTTTTTATTTACGAGGAGCCAGGTACATCACACTTTGTCATACAAAGAACAATGATATATGCGATTCTTCAACCGACACAGTCGAATATAACGGATTAAGCCCTTATGGCTATGAAGTAGTGCAGGAGATGAATCATGTAGGAATGATGGTTGACGTTTCTCATATTTCGGACAAGGCGCTGGAGGCTGTTCTCTCTTTTACAAAAGCGCCTGTTATTGCATCACATTCATGCGCAAAGGCTTTGTGCAACAATCAACGGAATTTGAATGATACATTACTGAAAAAGATTGCCCGAAACGGAGGCGTTGTGCAAATGTGTATCCTCAGCGATTATGTAAAGACGCCACTTCCAAATCCTTCGCGAGATTCGGTAAGAGCTGAGGTTCGTAAGAAATATCATGACTTTGAGGGTTTGACGGATGAAGAGATGAAGGCGGCAAGAAAAGAGTGGTATGCTATCAATGATCAATTTCCACAAATCCTCGCCACCGTTTCCGATGTGGTTGACCATATTGATCATATTGTCAAAGTGGCTGGCGTAAATCATGTAGGTATTGGAACCGATTTTGACGGCGGAGGCGGCGTAGATGGTTGTTTTGATGTTAGCGAAATGGGAAATATCACCCTTGAACTTGTAAAACGAGGCTATTCAGAAAATCAAATCCGAAAAATATGGGGTGGAAATCTAATGCGTGTGATGAAAAAAACCGATAAAATTGCCCGGAAATATAAGCTCAGTTGCCAATGTAACTGATAAAACCCGCGAAATCTATGATTATTTGGTTTTAGTCAGCCTTATTCCGGTATTCCTTTTCCTGATAATGCTTTTGTACCTCGACAGTTTAAAACTACTAAGTAAAACATTGCTCTTTATCCGCCTTGCATGGGGTTTTGTAAGCGCCGGGTTTAGTTTTTTTTTCTAAATACCTTTCTTATTAATAATCTGGAAGTTAGTTTTGATTCCTATTAAAAATATGAAACCTTTATTTACACTATTGCCTAAGCCGTTTCCTTTTCGACATCAAATTTGCTGTAACTTTGCACTTTAAATATTCAAACCATGGAAAGCGAAAATACAGCCGAAGAACCCGCCGTACCTTACAACCAGCCACTCGATTTTCAGCAGGTTTGGAGGATGTTTCAGGAAACCGACAGACAATTAAAAGAGACTGACAGAATTCTTACAGAGAAGTTTCAGGAAACTGATAAACAGTTTAAAGAAACTGATAAACAGTTTAAAGAAACTGACAATAAAATACGAAAGCTCGACCAATTGTTTACATCCCAGTGGGGCAAGTTGGTTGAATCGCTGGTTGAAGGGGATTTAATTAAATTGCTGAAAGAAAAAGGCATCGGGGTTGAACGCACTTTACTACGGGCTAAGGGAAATCATAAAGGACAGAATTTTGAGTACGATATTGTTGCCATAAACCGCTCCGAGATTGTTATAGTTGAGGTTAAAACCACACTGAGACCTGATGATGTTGATGATTTTACCGAAAAATTATGGAAAGCTAAAACCTATATGCGAGAATACCACGACAAGATTGTTTATGGCGCCATGGCGTATATTACAGCCGATGGCTCCAGCGACCGGATGGCTGAAAAACAGGGTTTATTTGTTATCAGAGCTACCGGGAACAGTGCGTCAATTATAAATGAGCCTGGTTTTATGCCAAAAGCATTTTAGAGCAAAGTAAAATATTAAAGGTATTGTTTAGTTTGATAAAGGTTTCACATTTTAAGAAATGAGAAACCTCTCCTTATCACAGCTTCTTATAGCATTTCACAGTCGCTATTTAATATCAGAAGTTCTGCCTTCTTCCATGATCACGTCATAAAAATATCCGGAACCAAAATCTTTATTTAAGGTAATTACTCCTTTGAAAGTTGCTGTTTTGCCTACAATAAGGCTATCCATTGTTGTGACTGTCAAATCAAATTTCCCTTCGTAATTTGTGCCATCCTGGATATGCAACCAGTTTTTACCCATAATCTGGGAATTGGATTTTGTCACAACGCCCCGGATAATAATTGGTTTTCCGGAATAACTACCTGGATTCTTGTACAAATCCCCAATCGTGATTCCACCGGTTGGCGTAACAACCGAAACATCTGACCATTTTGATAGCGTAGGCTTCTGGGCAGTCATAGGTTTTTGACCAGGCTTTTGATCTGTGGTCAGGTTATCTACTGGATCTTCAATAAATAAAACCGAGGGGAAAGTCCGTTTTAGTTCCTTGCTGACAAAATTATTCATCTCATAAGCTTTTGTATAGTATATCACGTCGCCGGGTTTAGCCTGGCGACTAACTACCGCAATCCAGAACATCTTGTCATTCTCTTCAACATTAAGATATGAGTAATTGGATGTCTGTATGACTTCCTTTACCGTAACGCCGTGGGTTCCGGGAGGAAGGTCTGCCATTTTATTCTTTTGTCCGCCACGGTAACAGGTAGTTACAAAAAACAAGATAGCAAGTAGCGCTAAAACTACAACAATGATCAATCGGCTTTTATTCATTTTTAAGATTTTTTTTGAATTTGGTTATTTAAAAAATCAGTGTAAATCATTCAACCCTAAATTATCTGCGTTCCTTTTGCGCAGCTTTTTCTGCCTCAGAATCGTTGCGTAAAATTAATGTAAATCCGGTTAAAGGTTGAAGTTTTATCAAAAGTTCCTTCATAAAATAGCGAGCAGGAGAGTTTTTTCAAAATCCTCCAGGTAAGGTTGAATTCGGGAATATGCTGATAAATTCTGCTTTCACCGCTGAAAAAACTATAATCAACAAACCTGTAACCCAAACCGGCATTGAGTTTTCCGTTTATCAGGTCGCGCGATAAACCGGCGCTGTATATTTTTCCCGACATATACCCGGTTTCAAGCAGTGTTGCCGATAAAGTACCGGAAGCTTCAATGCCTGGAATACGGGCTAACGTGAGATATATATACAAACTTTTTGTAGGTTTTGGATCATTTTTACTATCGCGGTAACTCGTATTTATGCCGATAGAAAGGTTTTTTCCTGGTCTTACATTGATCTGAAATATCAAGCCTTGCACTGTGGCAGCCTCCAGCAGAGTTGCCACAATATCTTTATAGGTTTCATAGTAAATTACATTCTGGCGGGCGCTATACGACAGGGTAAACGACAGCATTTTTAAAGGTCTGTAACGCAGCGAAAGATAGAGATTTGAAAGCTTTGGCGAGTTGTCTTGCGTAAAAGTACTGTCCACAGTATTCATTGTCTTCTTATAAAAATCAACTTCTACGGAGCCAAAGAAATAGAGATTTTTAACCAGCGCATTCACATGTTGAAGGTAAGCAAACCGTCGGTCGGTGGCGCCGTTGTTCATTTGCTGCATAAAAGCAAGGGTAGTCTGCATATTGCCGTTTTTTCCAGCCAGATCATGTGCCAGATATCCGCCAAACTGAGTCAGATTTGCATTAAAACTATAATTTCTATAATCTGGTCTTGTTCCGCCGATAATACCAACTGAAAGCGAATTAAGTTGAAATTCGTACTGAAGCCCGTCAATTGCGCCTGCGTTCGAAATTTTCGGATTAATTTTTCGTCCGAACCAAACCTGATGATGTTTGCTAAACTTATAGTTAATGGAAAGATTGTAAATCTTAAGTCCGTTAAAAACATCTTCCTGAATCTCGCTCCATTGGTTGATCTTGTGAACAAAAGATATGTATGTTTCTGCCGATAATTTTGAGTTTCCAATATTGTCGGCATTAAAAGCGAGCGTATAGCGCATCCGCTGTGAATTGGCTGTGGAGTTGGAAAAGTTCAGATATGAGGCAACTGTGATATTTCCATCGAAATCCTGGACTTGATTTTTTGGCTGAATCTTTTGTGTTTTCACAGAGTCTGATACGCCGCTCGTGGGTGTAAATTCATTTTGGCTGACCGAATCTGATTTAGAAACTGGTTTTATACCCTTTGTTATTGCCATCACCGATTCGCCAACGGTAAAGGTTCTGGAACCTGACGGAACACAAACACAGGAAATCGAGGATATATTTTTTACAATCAATGCCGCAACTAACTGACCGTTTTCTGTAGCGAAAAGTGTATCTCCTATTGAAATGCCTTCAGTGGCTTGAAATTTGATATAGACATTCTGCGAGGTGATATATGATACTTTTCCTTCCCTCGATTCAATGGAATTCTGCGCATAAATAGTTAATCCGCAGAATAACACTATAATGATCTGAATGATTATAATGTTGAGCGGCTTATTCATTTTTGAAAATTTTAATCATCATTTTATCGCCGGATCCTCTTGGATGACAATTTAAGCAGGCAACGCTATTATAGGAATATCCAACAACCCCCTGATGTTTATTATTCATTGATGATTGAGGATGGCAGGAGGTAGTGCAGGTGAATGTTGCATAGTTTCCAGGGTTAGGATGGCAATCGGCGCAGGTATTCCAATGTCCATTGTGCTTTCCAGAGTATATCGGAAAATACTGATTGTCGTGATCCCAGTTTGCCGGGGCCCATGCAGATTGAGTATGACAATCAGCGCATGATGTTGGAAACAGAGCTGCTGTATGCGATGGATTGGTTGTTTGATTGTAATTTGTTAAATGGCAGCCCACGCAGGTATTCGGCGTTGAGTTGTTGTAATTACCATTATGACAGGTTATGCAGCTTACCGGAATATGCGCGCCGGCTATTACATAATAATTATTATGAATAGGAAAAGTGGCAGGAGTCCAGTTCGGGTTGGTTGTATGACAAGTCCCGCAATCGGTTGGGATATTTATGGCGGCATGGTTAGGATTGACCGAAGCGTTAAAATTCGGCAAATGACATCCTACGCATGTATTTGGCGTGTTGGAATAATTTCCCTGGTGACAGGAGAAGCAATTGGCGGCAATAGTTGCATGTGCGCCTGTAAGTGGGTAAATAGTGTTGTGGTTAAACGATGAAGGACTCCAGGCAGCAGGCGTATGGCATGTTTCACAGGTTGTAGGGAAATTGGCTGTTATGTGGTTTGGATTGGTTGACTGGTTATATTTTGCGATATGACATCCGGCGCAGGTGTTTGGTGTGTTTACATAACCGCTGATATGGCATGAAGCGCAATTAGGAGCAATAGCTGCATGAGCTCCAATCAGCGGATAAATATTGTTGTGATCAAATGTTGCCGGCGCCCATGCCACTTCTGAATGACACGTTTCGCAGGTTGTCGGGAAATTGGCTGTAATATGGTTTGGCTTGGTGGACTGGTTATACTGTACTTCATGGCAACCGACGCAGGTATTCGGCGAATTGATATAATTGCTATTATGGCAGGTATTGCAATCAGTTGCAATAGGAACATGCGCCCCTGCCAGGATGTAATAATTATTGTGAATATCGAATGTAGCCGGTTTCCAATCAGGAACGGTCGTGTGGCAGGTTCCACATTCTGTGGGTAAAAATAAGGTGGCATGATTCGGGTTTACAGATTTATTATAATCCGGCGCATGACAACTGAAGCATGCAGAGGGAGTTCCCTTAAATCCAGTGATATGGCATTTTTGACACTCGGTAGTTATATGGGCCCCAGTCAATGGAAAAGCAGAAGAGCTATGGTTGAAAGTCCCTTCTTTTGAACCGGTTGGGTGACAAGCAAAGCAGGCCGGGCTATTGTAAGCATATCCGCCCACTTCATTATGGTCGTTATCCATTTTCGACTGGTTGTGGTCATGGCAATCAATACAGGTGTACTGCGAATAGCTTGATGGATTGCTGTGGCAATCGCTGCAAGCGCTCCAGGCGCCACCGTGTTTTCCAGAATAAATGGGAAAGGATTTGGAATCATGCTCACGGTAGTCGGCAGGTTTCCATCCGGGGTTGGTGGTATGGCAATCTTTACAATTTGTTGAAAAACCAATTTGTGTATGATTTGGACTTGTCGTATTATTATAATCAGTCAGATGACATTCAACACATCCGGAGGTAATATTGGCATGATTAAAACCGGCGCCCGACCATGAAAAAGCATTCATTGTATGACAATCAATGCAATTGGTTGAGAAATTTCCCGCTGCATGATTCGGCTTGGTAGTGGCTTCATAGTTTGCCCGGTGGCAATCAATACACTCCACGCCAAGCGGACCAAAAAGCAGCAGATTTGACGTTGCATTGGTATGGCAATTATAACAATCGGCGGTAACATGCGCGCCTAAAAGTGGAAACCGGCTTCGCTGATGAATTTCAGTGATATTATTAACCACCCATGAAATTGTCGTATGACATCTGCCGCAATCCGGTCCCACCGTTTGATTATGCATATCTGTGTGACAGTCAACGCACTCTTTCCCCGCGCTTGTGAAGTTCAAAGAGGTATGGCATTGCCGGCATGTGACTGCCTGGTGTTGACCCACAAGCGGAAATTTGGTTGTTCCATGGTTGAATGTCAATGTTTTCATATCAATTTTCCAACCATCGGGGTTATGGCAATCCTTGCAACTTAGCGTAAAACTATCGCCATGTGGTGATTTTTGCGCAAATAAAATTGTCGTTAGCAGCAACGACAATATTAATGATGACAGTCTTCGCATTTGATTTTGTTTGTTTTATACAAAACGTAAATTAATTTCTGATCCGTATTCGGTTTATGGCATTTATTACATGCTACATTTTTGTGTTTACCATCCAGTGGAAACCTCGATTTGTTGTGATCGAACTTCGACGCAGGCTTAAAAAGATCATTATTATGGCACAGTGAACAATCGGTAGCTCCATTATTTTCAAATTGATGGTTATGCACATCCTTATGGCAGTTGGAACAGTTTACAGGCAAACCGGAAAAATGATGGCGTACAGTTCCATCTGGTTCGCTTTTAAAATGGCACTCCCGGCAGGTTCGTTTCAAATGAGCGCCAACGAGTGGAAAGTTAGTTTTTCCATGATCAAAAGTAATCATGCTCCATCGGTTCTCATTATGGCAGCTTTCACAATTAGATTGCGGATAGTACTTTTCGTTGATATTCGGCTTGTGAATATCGGTATGACAATCAATACACCTTTTGCCGATTTCTCTGAAGCTCCATTTTTCTGTTTTTTTATGACATGCAAAGCATGGCGTAGCTACATGAGCGCCTTTGAGTGGAAAAACCGATGCATTATGCTTATCAATTGTATATAAAGAGCCGATAAACCCATTGACAGTATGACATTGGGAACAGTCAGGAGATACGCCCTGTTTTGCAAACTGTTTATGGTGATAATCCTCATGACAATTGGTGCAGTTACTGTATTGCATAGCGTTGGTGAATTTGGTTTTATGGCATGTTTTACAAACTACCTGCTTATGCTTTCCTTCAAGTTTGAAATCGGTTTTATCATGATCGAAATTTTGTGTGCCTTTGATAAGAGTAAACGATTGTTCAGAATGACAATCTTTACAGTTTTGCCCGAATTTATTGTTGTGTTTATCTTGATGACATGCGGTACAGTTATCAAATTTTACTCCCGTAAATTCCTGAAATTTCTGACCGTTTTTGGTACTCGCTTTGTGACAGGATAGGCATGGAACATCCTTATGCTTACCCTCCAACTTGAATTTTGCCAGTTGATGATCGAATTTCCCAGCCGGTTTGAACTTTTCAAAATTGTGGCAATTGCCACATTCCTGCGAAAGAGTTTTTTGGTGATAGTCGGTGTGACAAATTGCGCAACCCAGGTTTAATCCAAGATAGGTGAATTTCTTTTTTTTGATTTTCGGGTCTGAAATGAACTCAGGCTTATGGCAATCAACGCATTTTTTCTTGCCATGAGCGCCCTGCAATTTGAATCCTGTCAGGTCGTGATTAAACTTTTCTTTTTCAAAACGAATGATCTGAAAGTTCAGTCCATGATGGTCGCTGTGACATTTCACACATTCCTTTCCCGTTACCTCGGCAGAACCATGATAACCCTTGCGGGCGTCAATCTTTGCTTTAATTTCTGAATGACATTCAAGGCATTTCTGATTTGAAACCTTTTTACCGAGTATATGACATTTGGTACAATTGCTTAAACCTTCGAGGTGTGAATGTACCTTCGCCAATTCCCCGGGGGAAATTTGTGCCAAAGAAGTAAAGCTTCCGATAAGACTTATTAAAAAAAATATTCCTTTCCTGACACTCATCATCACACTATTAATTCACGGATTGTTGCTGAATGACTATTAATTCGTGGACAAATATACGCAAAGAATGTAAGAAATAAAATCCTGCCACCATGCGAGGTTGAATATCAAGACAATAAAAATTTACTTGCGACTCGGAGAAAGCCTTTCGGGAAAATGCGATTATGATTGTATTACCTTGGTTTTATGTGTATGTTTGTATCTGGTTTTGCCTGAAATATCGATTGCAATATCTGTTATCGTTCTTAAATACAGATAAAATATTGCGGCGCTTCCGTGGACGAAGGACGAAGGACGA
>JAPLDO010000194.1 GCA_026391715.1 Bacteroidota bacterium | reverse complement strand
ATTAGATATCCAGTATGATTGGATATGAATTATATAATTCCATTCTCTGTGAAATTCACACCTTTCTATATTTATTTTTTCAAATTACAGGAAGGAGACTTGGAAAACCTTCATTATACTGTTATGCAATTTTGTTTTTTTGGCCTCTGAAATATGCAAATCGTGTGCAAATGAAAAAGGGTCTCAAACTTAAACCGTCTGAAACCCTTGATTCTCTAAGTCGGGGTAGCAAGATTCGAACTTGCGACCTCCTGCTCCCAAAGCAGGCGCGATAACCGTGCTACGCTATACCCCGTTGCTGGCGGAGAAGGGGGGATTCGAACCCCCGGTACAGTTTCCCGTACGACAGTTTAGCAAACTGTTGGTTTCAGCCACTCACCCACCTCTCCAATTATTTATTGGGGTGCAAAGATAGGAAATCCCTTTTACCCAGCAAAAAAAAATCATGCCAATCCTGATTAATTATACTTCTTTATCGTTCTTTGGTAAAAAAAAACACCGGAATCTCAAATAAGAGTGATCCCGGTGTTTTTTACCGATCAGCAAAATAAATGTAAGCTCACTGCTATCTCGTCAATATAAGTTTGAATGTTTCCAAATAATCATCCTTCACGACCTTCACAAAATACAACCCGACAGAAAGGTCGCTAACATTGAATTCATGGTTTCGCTCATTGATAAGTATTTCGGAGCGCAACCGCTCCCCGCGCATGCCAAATACTTCAACTCTGACAACTCCATCGGTATGTTCACTTTTTTGAATAAGAGTAAACCTCCCGGTTGTTGGATTGGGATATATACTGAAGCTGGGCGATGTGGCTGATGAAGGTTGTTCCGGTTCGCCGGTTGCAACGGCCACCATTGTTGGAGGCAGGCTGCCACAATAAGCATTCGTACTGGTGATATAGCCATGCATATAACCGCCCAACTGAACGGTAGAGCCGGTAAGGTAGGAGATCTTCATACCTGCTATCATTACAGCTCTGCCCCCGCTCGCCACAACAAATGTGCTGCCGCCACCTGCCACTGTAATCGTGTTGGTTGCGTCGAAACACAGCGAAAGCGGCGACGGAACATTACCGGTTACTGAAGTATTTGTAGCCACAATCATCATCGTGATCGTATTTGAAGTAGCCGGATTTCCTGAAACACAGGAATAATTGGATGTTAAAACACAAGTGACATGGTCATTGTAAGAAGGCAAATAAGAGTAAGTAGGTAAACCAGTTCCGACATTAACGCCGTTAACCTTCCATTGGTAAGCAGGCGATGCGCCGCCGTTAACCGGCGTCGCGGTAAAGGTAACATAAGTTGCAGGCGGCGCCGGGTTAGATGAAGCAGCAATGCTTACGCTTACAGGAACGATTGGGTTGACGGTAATAAGAATACTGCTGGTTGCCGTAGAACCCAGGTCATCTGTTACTGTTACATAATAGGTCGTAGTTGCTAACGGGGTTGCTACCGGATTGATGATGGTAGAATTTGACAATCCTGTTGCAGGGTTCCATAGATAGGTAAACGTATTATGTCCGCCTGTTCGATTTACATTCAGTTGGGAGCTTGATCCCGAGCAAACTGCACCCGGCGTAGCCGTTGCTGTTGCCGTTAAAGCTGGCACCCATATAACACGTTCCCAATAGTCATTATCATAAGCCTCCCCTGAAAATCCCCCGGAAAAATCAACAAAGTAAACATACCCGGCATTAAGCGCTTTGCTAACATTCCAGGTACCACCCCAAGTGTTGGCAGGGAATACAGCATTTCGAATTGTCATAACCTGGTCGTTGTTTATAGTCAGCAAACTTCCGCCGGTAGCCCCATCCTGGAATGTACATCCCTTGAAAGTATGAGCGGGATCAACAATACCTGTCGAACTCACATAAACCCCGTATGCACCCATATTCTTAAAGATACAATAATCGGCGGCAATGGTTGCTCCTGAATTAACATTGAGCGCGTACCTTGAAGTTGACACGTTTGCTCTGATTATTACCGGGTTCACCGGTGTTCCTGTAATTTCAAGACGTCCGCCGGAATTAATATTCATACTTTTAGCGTCGGTTAACACCAGGGTGGAAGCTGCGGGCAAAGACAAAGTCCCGGTGTTGTTTACAGCTATATCGCCACTTATAAATAGATAGTTACCGTTTAGGTTGAAAAGACCGGATGCAATGGTCAGGTTTCCGCCCCATTGGGTGCTTACATCGGTTGTTTGAGTTACAGAATATCCCGCAGGTTTGCTGACCAGAAGGTGACGGAAATACCCGGCGGCGCCGGAGTATGTCAAAATTGAGTTAGTATAGCCCGTAAATTCAACGGTATTACTGACAGATGTAGTGAAAAAGGCTCCCGAAGGCGCTACTGTGAAATTACGATAAACTGAATGTGTAAGCCCTGTTACATTATCTTCCCAGTTACCTTGCTGGATCAGCACGTTCCCATAAGATTGGGTGTTGTCGTTAGACCTGAATTTTCCTACGCTTTTATTAATAGTCAGGTTATTAAAATCCTCCTGAGAACAATTTGTCGAAAGATATTGATCAGCGGTTCCGTTAAAAATGACAGTGGAATAATATCCCGGATCAAAACCGTATTCAATTGTATAAGAAGTATTTGAATTTGTCCAGTTCTTTCCAACAGAAACTATGGAACCATAGAGATCATTTGCATTCAAACCTGCATTCAGGTCAATGGTCACATTTCCTGTAACATACAGATTGGAAGGGTCATTTAGTTCAAGGCTTCCATCAATGATATGGAGATCATTGGTGACAGAGACGTCATAAAAAAGTTCCAAACCATCGAATAATGAATATGTTTTGTTCAGGTTCAGATTATAGAATGTTTCTGCGGAAAGAACATCCTTAGCCAATGCTCCATCGAACGCGACTGTACTTGTACCTTCTGCAAACCCTGCAGTACCAACCGTATTATTCCAGTCGCCTGCCACATTGATCGTGTAAGTTCCGGCAGAGAGAATTCCGGATTGAATTGTGACATTCCCTTTGATATCTGTTGAGTTATAAACAATGACTGTATTGGTGAGAGGAGCATCAGTTACCGTAGAACTTTCCCTGTCGCGAATAATTGCTTTGGCTGCGCTTCCGCTATTATCAGCAACAGATTTGTTGATGATGACATTGTTGACATATCCACCATTGATTGTATAGAAAAATCCATCAGTTTGTCCATAAAATTCAATTGTTCCTCCACTGGGAGTGAAATCTGACCGATTGATGCCGAACCCTCTCGATGTTTTGATAGTTCCATTTGTTATATTTTCAGTAAAAGAATAAGTTGGGGTGTTATTGACGTAAACCCCGACATCCTTGAAATCCAGGGTTCCGCCCGACATGGTTATCCCACCATTACTGGTATAGGGCCAATAACTGTCGGAACCATTTCCGCCATAAACATTGAAATTGCCACCTAAAATGTAAAGATAGCCATTCAGGTCAACCCATCCGTTGGTGTTGTATAAGTTAATAGTTCCACCTGCATTAACATAGTAGTTACCGAAAAGCCCGTTATCGGCAAGATCATTTGCTGTGAACGATCCTGTTAAAACATCAACAGCGCCGGCTGTCCAGTCATAGCTTTGACAGATAACATTCGTGCCGTTCATGCGGAAAGCGCCACCCAGCGTTTTATTCACCTCCAAAATATTGAAAGTTTCATTGGAGCAATATTGATGATAATTTCCACCATTAAAGATCACACGTCCTGACCCTTCCGTAAATGCAGAAGATCCGACCAAATTTGTCCAGTTTCCTGCAACCTCAATAGTATTATTCTGGGGATCAAATATTCCACTTTGTATCTCAAGATTGCCATTTACTGTTAAAGTACTCGAATAGGTATTATCAATACTGGTTGTTCCTGTGGGGCTTATAATAAGGTTTTTCAGGTAATCTCCAACATTTGGTTTAATGGATTGGTTAACGCCGTCCATGACCAATGTTCCATAGTCAAAAAAGAAATGGTAGTTATTATAAAAACTTCCACGTAGAATTAATGAATGATTTGAGGCGCCGCTAAAGGTTGCATTTGGCTGAATACCAAGATAACCATTGATTATTAGATCATATGTTGACAAATTACTCACTCCGAGTAAATTACCTACAGTTTTGTAAATTCCCACATTGTTAAATGAACAATTTGGGGAATATGTTCGAATGTACGCTGATGTACTACCGGTAAAATCTACAAATCCATTAGCCAACTGAACATTACAGCCACTCCTGAATTCCCAAAAGCCATGAATCCACATTACGCTGGCGGCGGTAATATTTGCAGTTGAGCCGCTTTCCCAGTATATGTCGCCCAAAACATTCATAACGCCCAGGGAATTATCCATAGACAACTGTCCGTGTATGTCCATATTTCCATTAACTGTCAAAGTACCTCCACTCACCAGCACGTTCGAACCTGCATAAGACGTCAGGTTGTTACAAACTTTTGTTGTATAATCAACAATGCACGGCATATTTACATTGGGAATAATAACATCTTCATCGGCAGTTGGAATATGTTCCAATGACCAGTTTGGACCATTTCCCCAGTAATTGTTAAAATTGCCTGTCCAGACATTGGGCGCTTTTGTTGTAAGATTCAGGTTATAATCCTCCACTTCACCGTACTGAGTTACTCCGCAGGGGTCAAGGGCGCCTGTATATGTGATTCTTACCCTCATTGTACAGTTGCCGAAAGTTTGTCCGGCAGGCGGAACAATAGTTGCTGTATAAGGTCCGCTACTTCCCGAACCGGTAACGGAAATTGTTTCTCCGGCATCGTAAAAGCTGCCGTTCCGATTCCAATCAACCCAAATTCCACATTGATCACTTGGGTAAATTGGATTCCCGTTTGTTACCGTTACATGTAGAACGCCATTCACGGGCAAATTAGTTGACTGTGTTGATGTGTAATCTGCGTAATTCAGGCATGCAGTAGAATTGTCAATGGAACCAGCCTGCACTCTGCTAATGTATTCATCGCAACCACCCGACGCTGTACATGCCGTTCCAAAACTGAAAGCTGCTACCCTGGTGTGCCTTACATTTCCTGAACCAATGTATTCATTTGTATGCCAGAAAGTTTTATCATCCGAAGGATCAACTGAAGTCATTGAATAATCCCCCCAACGGTTACCGCCTGATTGGGAATAAGCGCCTGCCCATATATTCTGTTCTGCAATTGTCATTGTTCCCAGCGCATCTCCTTTCTTGCGTCCTGTAAACCTTATTGAAGGGTGCGTATTGGAGCTTGAAACGCTATATCCCATAGCGATATCGCCATACCCGTTCTGGGCAATACTTCCCATCCACCTGCTGTCGCCATCGGGTGCGTAAGTGGCTTGCTGGTATATGTACCATCCGCCGCCTGTATTCCTTAACTCATACCATCGTATCCCGGCATGATCAGTATTATCAACGTCAACCGAATGGTTACAAACCAGTGATTGGTATGTGCCGAAATTCCGGTATTGAGCCCGGAAGTTAAGAACCTGTGGCACTGCATCAAGCCTCTGTGTTGTGCCATTCTGATAAATATTATCCCATGTAGGTCCGAAATTGGCGTCAAAAGCAGCCACGTTAAGCGTTTGTGATCTGGTAAATGTTGATGACAACGGGTTAGCCCAGTTGGCAGTTAGCGTATAAAGCCATAGCTGGTCGCTTCCTCCCCAGGCGTCATCATTTATGGTTATGAATTGTCCTGGAGTTCCGCCGGACGCCCACTGACCATCATTGTCAAATGGCATTAAACAATGAAAGCCACTATTTGGTCGCCATGAATTGGTAAATAAAATTGCCAAAGGACTAGAATTTCCTGCAATCATAGCTGCCCGGTCAAAAACTGCAATATCTCTCTGACCAGATGTGTTCGAAGCCATATAATATCCGTCAGACCATACCCCGTATTTTGCAAAATCAGGTTGGGACGTCCATAAATATGTCCATCTGTACCATGATCCCGTTGGATCATTTGTGGTTGAAACTGCTATTCGCACATAGTATGGAGCATAGTGAGTAAAATCTGAGTAGAACCATCTATCGGCATGTTGGTCATATAGAATTACAGGATCTGTGCCGCTGTCGGTTCCACCCGGAAGACCTGTCCAAATCGTATTGTTGTTAGTAGGTCCATACAATGACGTTCCCGTTTTATTAAATATCTGAAAGGAAACATTGATAGCCTGAAAATAGTAGTCAGCGTTTACTTCGCCATTGCAATCGGGAGGAAACCATCCATTCGGATTTCCTTCATAATTTATCAGCGGCGCTCTGTTGACCTGAGTTGATCCCATTTGTTGCTGCCAAACGGGATCAGGTCCCTGTGGTAAAGCATTTGCTGAATTTGGATACAATCTTTCTTTTAATTCCTCATTAAATTCCTCATCCACTGGCTGGTCGGGTGGCGCAGATATTGGGATGGAGATTAAAGGTGGGGATATGTCAAAATGTGTAGGCGAAATTACCTCCGGTGCAGGAGAGGAAACGTTTTGAGCTATGCCAGAAAAAGAGTATAACAGCATGAAATAAATCAAAACCGTTATCAATGAATAATTTTTTTTCATTTCGCTAGGGTTTTAGTTAATAATGAATTATTTTGCAGTGCAAATTTAATTCAGATTGATTCCAAATGCAACTTTTTAGATAAAATTATTTGGATTTAGTTTTAATTACAATAATATCAATCTACTAAAAATTTTTATTTTATTGGGAGTGCGAATTCGGTTTCAAGGTTTATAGCGTTATTTCAAAACAAAGACCGGGAAACCATTAAAACAGAATCCCGGTCTTTATAACCGATTTAAAAAATGAAATAAACTCCCTGCTACCTCGTCAGTACCAGTTTGAATGTTTCAACATAATCGCTCTTTACAACCTTTACAAAATACAGACCGACAGAAAGGTCGCTGATGTTAAACTCATGCTTTCGTTCATTGATCAGTATTTCAGAGTGTAGCGTTTCTCCTCGCATCCCAAATATTTCAACCCTGACAATCCCATCGGTGTAGTTGCCTTTTTGAATCAGAGTAAACTTTCCGGTTGTTGGATTTGGGTAAATACTGAAACTGGATAACAACCCAGACGAAGTCTGTTCAGGTTCGCCGGTAACTACAGCTACCATTGTTTGAGGCAGGCTGCCACAATAAGCATTTGTGCTTGTGATATAACCATGCATATATCCATTCGATTGCACGGTTGTTCCTGGAAGATATAAAATCTTCATGCCCGCTATCATTTTAGCGCTACCTCCGCTCTCCACAACAAATGTACTGCCGCCACCTGCTACGGTGATTGTATTGGTTGCGTCGAAACAAATCGAAAGCGGCGACGGTACATTGCCCGTTACTGTTGTATTCGCAGCCACTATCATCATGGTGATCATATTTGAAATAGCCGGATTTCCTGATACACAGTAATAAATAGAAGTTAAAACACAGGTCACATGGTCATTGTTAGAAGGTACATAGGAGTATGTTGGCAAACCAGCGCCGACATTAACGCCGTTTACTTTCCATTGATAGGACGGATATGCTCCTCCGTTAACAGGCGTCGCCGTTAAGGTAACATAAGTTGCTGGAGGCACAGGGTTAGCAGAAGCCGTAATGCTTACGCTAACGGGAAGGATTGGGTCGACAGTAAGAAGTATGCTGCTGGTTGCAATTGTTCCAAGGGCGTCTGTTACTGTTACATAATAAGTTGTGGTTGTAAGTGGGCTGGCCACCGGATTGATGATTCCAGTATTTGACAATCCTGAAGAAGGACTCCATAGATAAGTAAATGAGGGTAGTCCTCCCAACCGGTTTACATTTAACTGAGAAGTTGTTCCGGAACAGATTGTGGAAGGCGAAGCTGTGGCTGTTGCAGTTAAAGGCGCCACCCATATAATACGCTCCCAATAGTCATTATCATAAGCTTCCCCTGAAAATCCTCCGGAAAAATCAACAAAGTAAACATAACCCGCATTACCCACTTTGGTCACATTCCAATTGCCACCCCAGGTGTTTGCAGGGAAAACGGCATTTCGTATTGTTATGACCTGGTCGTTGTTAATTGTCAGTAAACTCCCGCCTGTAGCGCCATCCTGGAAAGTGCAGCCCTTGAAAGTATGAGCCGGATCAACCGTTGCGCCTGATTTTACATTTACGCCATTGGCAGTCATATTTTTAAACACACAGTAGTCGGCGGCAATCGTTCCTCCCGAATTCACATTGAAATTATACCTTGCCGTACCTGTATTTGCCTGAATCCAAACGGGGGAAATGGAAGCGCCGGCAATTTCAATGATTCCCCCGCTGTTTACATTCAAACTATTCAAATCAGATAATCCAAGCAGCGAACCGGCAGGAAGCTTTAATTTACCGGCGTCGTTTATATTTACATCTCCAAAAACATAAAGCTGGTATCCATTCTGATCAAACATACCTTCATCAATGGTAAGGTTCCCATCGAACTGACAACTTGTATTGCCTAACTGAGTTACTGAATACCCTGTGGTTTTATTAATAATTAGATTGTGAAAATAGCCTCCGGCGCCGGAATATGTAAGTATTGAATTGGGAGACCCTTTAAATTCAACGGTATTCTTCGGAATTGCGTTATAGAAAACCCCTGCCGCTGTCACTGTGAAATTACGCCAAACCGAATGTGTAAGCCCTGTTACGTTATCTTCCCAGCTACCTTGCTGTAGCAGCACGCTCCCATAAGATTGGGTGCTGGCGTTTGACCTGAATTTACCTGCGCTTTTATCAATGGTAAAATTATAGAAATCCTCCTGAAAACAAGCTGTAGAAAGGTATTGGTCGGCAGTTCCATTGAAGGTAACAGTGGAATAATATCCCGGATCAAAACCCAATTCAGTCGTATGAGAAGTATTTGCATTTGTCCAGTTCTTTCCTACAGAAACTACCGGACCGTAGAGATCATTTGCATTCAATCCGGCATTCAGGTCAATGGTTATATTTCCTGTAACGTACAGATTCGAAGGGTCATTTAGTTCAAGGCATCCGTCAAGGATATGAAGATCATTGGCGACAGCGATATCATTAAAAAGTTCCAACCCATCATATAACGAATATGTTTTATTCAGCTTCAGGTTATAGAATGTTTCTGCTGAAAGAACATCCGCAGCCAATGCTCCATCGAACACGACTGTACTTGTCCCTTCTACAAACCCTGTTGTTCCAACCATGTTATTCCAGTCGCCTGCCACATTGATCGTGGTAGCATCGGCAGAGAGAATTCCAGATTGAATTGTGACATTCCCTTTGATATCGGCTGAGGTAAAAACAGTGACTGTATTGGCGAGAGGAGCATCAGTTACAGTTGAACTTTCCCTGTCGCGAATAATTGCTTTGGAAATGGTTTCGCTATTATCAGCAACAGATTTGTTGATAATTACATTTTGGACATGTCCGCCATTGAATGTATAGAAAAGTCCATCGGTTGGTCCATAAAATTCAATTGTTCCTCCACTGGGAGTGAAATCTGACCGGTAAACGCCGAATCCTCTCGATGTTTTGATGGTTCCATTTGTTATATTTTCGGTAAAAGTATAGGTAATTGTATTATCTACATAAACCCCGACATTCTTGAAATCGAGGGTTCCACCCGACATGGTTAGCCCACCATTACCGGAATAGGGCCAATTACTGTCGGATCCATTTCCGCCATAAACATTGAAATTGCCACCATAAATATAAAGATAGCCATCCAGGTCTACCCATCCGTTGGTGTTGTATAAGTTAATAGTTCCGCCTGCATTAAGATAGTAGCTGCCAAAAATCCCGTTGTCAACAAGATCATTGGCGGTGAATGACCCTGAAAGAACATCCACAGCGCCGGCTGTCCAGTCATAACTGGCGCAGGTTACATTTGTTCCATTAATACGGAATGCTCCTCCAACTGATTTATCAACTTCCAGCATATTAAATGTTTCATTGGAACAATACTGATGATAGTTGCCTCCATTGAAAACAACCTTACCTGTGCCTTCGTTGAAACCGCCGGTTCCAACATTATTAACCCAGTTACCTTTGATGAAAATCGGATAGTTTCCGGCAACCAGAGCGCCACTGTTAATACTCAAATTTCCATTCACCCTGAGCGTGTCAGCCAATGTTACATTGCCTGTTGAACTGAAAATGACGTCATTGAAATAATCCCCGGTATTCAAATTTATATTGTGTGATGAGCCATCGAAAATAAAGGTTCCATAAGGGCAATAGATATGACCGTAGTTATAAAGCTGACCTTTTAATACAAGCGGATGGGTGGTATTGAAATAGAACATGCTTGTGGCTGACAGATTATCATAATACCCGTTGATTTTGAGAGTATCGGTTGAGGATGAACTAAAATAAACAGAACCTGCTGTTTTATTATTAAGCACATTTTTAAATGCGCAGTTGGCATCATAATTCCGGATATAGGATATTGCAGCGCCGGAGAAATATACATATCCATTGGCAAGTTGAGCATTCGCTCCATTCCTGAACTCCCAGTCGCCATTAACATACATATAACCTGCCGCAGTGAAATTGGCAGTTGATCCGGATTCCCAAAAGATACTGCCTGCAATATGAATTGACCCACTGGAATTGGTCATTTCCAACTGACCATTGACAGTCATATCACCGGCAACATTTAAAGCGTCGGTAAACACTCTGAGAATAGCGCCGCTTCCAATTGTAATATTGTTGCAATTTGCTGCGGCGGAAGAAATGATGGGGAAATAGGTATATCCTGAATTAATGACTACATCAGTAGTCGCTGTTGGGATATAGGAGCCTGACCAGTTACCGGCAGTGTGCCAGTCGTTAGAGATACCGCCAATCCATTGACCTGTAAGCTCGGCTTTAATAGTAAAATTTGCCGAATTGGCGTCGTTTGCCCACAAACAGAGACCATACCAGTCGGCAGTGGTAATGTTGATAAAGAATGATTCATCGGCGCCGGCGCCGTAATAATCGGCGCTTGCGAGATAAGCCGACCTTCCCGCATAATATGCAGCGCCTGAAGAGCCATATAAAGCCATTCCCATGTTAGCGGCGCCGGAGGTGACGTCCAAAGTTACTTTATAATATCCGGGTTGTAAATTTACATCATACATTTCAACAACATCGCCAGCGGTCCAGCTTGTCGCTAATGGAGTTCCCACGTAAACGACGTCAGCGTCTCCTTCAAATTCAACTCTGGCAGTACTGGTTCCATCGTACCTTTTGGCTTTAATGCCCCGCGTGGTTAAGGGTGAATGGTTGGCGTCAATAACTACAAAATCAACGTTAGAACCACCATAAGTAGAAGATGCCAGCGTATTGCTGAATGTGAGATCGTCATACAGGTAAATATCCCAATCATCGGCGGTTAATGTGGGTCTGACGCCAACAACTCCCCAATAATAATCACTTTGGGTAAACTTGTAATAATCCGGTTCAGCAGTTGTGGTAAGAGCAACATCTTCAGTGAGGGTTGAAATGCTGCCACCGAGGTATATTTTAAAATTCCCCAAACTGGCATCGCCACCAGAATAGATGTTTGATGAGTTGTAAATGTAAACCAGTATCCTGCAAGCAGATGAATTGACGCCGGCAGGCACGACCCAATCGTAAATGCCATCGTTAGCGGTGTTGGCGGTGATCGCAGTCCAGTTATAACCTCCATTAGCGCTGTAAGAAATTTTCACATAAGAGCCTGTGGCATAATCAGAACTCCATTTAATCTCATAAACGTCTCCTGCATACAGTGTCTCTCCGTTTCCATTATGATTATAGCCCACATCTCCCAGAGGATAGGTAAGTTCAATTGCATATCCTGTAGCGCCTCCGGGTTCAATGGTGTAAACCCTTTCAACCTGGGTTCTGCTGATCCACTGAACCCCTTGCCACCATGTATTGTGAACTCCAATCAGGTTGGTTGCTACATCATAAGCAACACAGCACTCTGAGTGGCCAGGAATACTGATATGGATAGGCCTGCCGTAAGTTCCAATCTCACTTACAATCTTATTAAAATACCAAACGTAATTAGAACCCTGATCATGATCGGTGCAAGTAAAATTGTACCCGTTGTATAAATTACACACAGTAGCATACCCGGGCGCGATATCAACCCTGTCGGTACCGCCTTCAAGAATAGTATCAGTATTCATGGCAATAGCCAGCTCTTTATTGGTATTGGGAACCTGATAATCGGTTTCACCCTCGATACCATCCCAACGCTGAAAATAGTAATCAACCAGTTTGGAATAATTATTTGCACTGATTGATGAAACATAATCCCAGTAAGAGAGGAGCATGGCAGCAGCAGTTGGCGAGCATCCATAGCTCCAGTCATAAAACCTGCAATTTCCATCGTGGTTGGGAATCCAAACCTCTGCGGCAGGCGCATCAAGTTGTCCGCCAAGATACTGAGCCCATTCGGCGCTGTAATCACCCTGGGCACAGAAGAATGGTTTCGAATCAACAATCTGATGAAATTCATCCTTACTTACCGCTTTTATTGATGGAAAAGCTACTACATAGATGTCTTCTGTTCCGTTGGTATAACAAAACCACTGATTTTGAAAATCAATGTAATAAGCTTTTTTAATGGAGATAGTCCCGCCGATTTTTTCTTTTGCCTTTTCCTCCATCATCAATCCCACAGCATATTCCGGGGATAATGCTTTCGAATAATCCTGGATAACAGCGATGTCTTTCCGTGCGCTGACGAAAATAGTTCCATATTCATCAATGCCCCATTGGGCTTTATGATTGCCCTGTGTAAAAGCTTCCTTGCATTGTTGTAAAAGCAATGTCTTTTCAGGAAATGGATTATTGATTGAATAAGTGAAACGGTACCCAATCAGCTCATCATTCTTAGAATAATAAGCCAATGGTTCAGAAGAATTAACACTGCCCCAGAGTGACTGGGCTTTTTGATCGGCAACGTTCCTGACCTGTGTCAATGGAACATACTCTGTTTGTCCAATTGTGGCAAGCGCCAAAAAAACGATGGCAATCAATGAAAGTAAACTTTTTTTCATAGTACAATTGTTTAGGTGAATTTTGGTTGACTTCCTGTAAAAAAATTACAGGCTAAAATAAGAAACACTGCTAAATTGATTCGGATAGAGTGTAAGCAAATGTAGGAAATTAGGAAAAGCAAGAGTAACTTTTCTTAATTCATTTCTGCAAGAATTCAAAAAAAATCAGGAAATTTGCACTTCAACCAATTAACCAATATCAACAATCATGACAGGAAAAACCTTTGCCGAAAAAATCTTCGGATCTGAAAAAGGAAGCATAGTCTTCGCCAGACCAGATATTATTTTGTCTCATGACAATACTTCGAGTATTTACAGCACATTTAAAAAAATGGGTGGAACTACCCTTGCAAACCCCGATGCCCTGCTGATTACACTCGATCACAACGCGCCGCCAACCAACTCAAAGCTGGCTAATGATTACCAGATAATCCGTGACTTTGTAGAAAAATTCGGGATTAAAAAGTTCCATGACGTCGGCGATGGCATTTGTCATCAGCTTATGTCATATTATGCGAAACCAAAGATGATCATTGTTGGCAGCGACAGCCATACCAGCACCGCCGGAGCATACAACGCATTTGCCGCCGGGATTGACCGTACCGAAACTGCCGGTTTATGGAAACAGGGCGAAACATGGTTCCGGGTTCCTGAGTCCGTTAAGATAACCCTTACCGGCGCCCTTCAACCCGGAGTTTATGCCAAGGATCTTGCCTTGTGGATCATCGGTATGATTGGTTCGAGCGGCGCCGACTATATGTCAATCGAATACCATGGCGAGGGCGTTAAAACTCTGACCATCTCCGACCGCATGGTATTATCAAATCTCGCTTCGGAAATGGGCGCGAAAAATGCTGTGTTCCCTGCCGATGAAGTCCTTGAAGCTCATTTTGGTCAGAAGGTGGAAGGT
>JAPLDO010000248.1 GCA_026391715.1 Bacteroidota bacterium | reverse complement strand
GATGGTAACATTAACGCCGGCAAGGTTAGTTTCAGACCTGATTAACGATAAAAATTCCTCAACAGAACCAAGCGGAAAAAGTCGGTATTGATGATTTATCTTACCCTCCTGCCTGAATTTTTCGGTAAACCATGCCGCCGAAAAAGAATGGTACAACGGAAATCCAATTAATCCATATAACAACTTTCCACACTCCATTTCGCTGTTTAACTATTTTCCATTTCGCTACTCGTTACTTTGGCTTAAACTTATTAAACTTCGCAGGCAGAAAGCTGAAAAAAGTATCGCCTCTTAAACCAAGGCGTAAAGTTTCAAGTGGGATAAGGTCGGCAGGCGCGATATTTCCAAGGTTTACATTGGCTCCAAAATTTTGTATAAACCACACTTGTTGAGGTTTCAGTGGAGCTTCCCACAGAAGTTTATCTCCCTGAACCTTCGCAAGGATTTTGTTGATAAGCGTCACATGTGCTTTTCCGGTAGAACGATAAATCCCAACATTACCGCTCTCGCGGGCTTCGCCGATTACCTTGAATGCCCCTGCCTGTAACTCTTTCTGCATCATTTCGATCCAACGCGCCGGAGCAATCAGAATACCAGATTCCTTTGATCCAACCTCTGAAAGTACAGTGTAGTTTTTCGACAATTTGTTGATATACTCGCATTTGACATCGTGATCCATGAGCATCGAGCCGTCTGAAACTTCAACTGTATCAAGTCCTAATTGATCAATGTATTTCAGGTAATCGTCAAAAAGGTTCCTCACTACAAATGCTTCAAACAAGGTTCCTCCAACGTAAACTCTAATGTTTGCGTTGTGATACACTTTCACTTTATCTTTAACTCTGGCGCCAACCAGAGACGTTCCAAAGCCAAGTTTAACAAAATCAGCCAGATGACCGGCTGTTTCAACAAAGTCTTCTGCCTCGCGAACGCTTAAACCTTTGTCCATAACCATCGCGATCCCAGTCTGTCTTGCTTTTAAAGAACGTTCGGGTAAAAAAGGAAGTATTGGTTTATTCATAACAGTAAGAATGCGTTTTGTTATTGAACTCCAGGGAAACCTGGATTTTTATTTAATGCGATGATATTTACAATCTCCTGATGGTTACATGCCTCAGGAAAAGTGGTAAAGAGATTCTTATGTCCTTCAGAATCCATACTCATTCCCCTTATAACCATTTCAGATCCTTGCTGCGGTTTACCCAGCATAAAAAGGTAATATCCCATGCCGAAATAAAAATCGGCATTATCTTCATGGTATTTAAGTCCTTCTGTAAGAACTTCATAACCTTGCTGATAATCTTTACTATCGGCATAAATCACCGATAGGTCGAGCCATATCTCATCATCATCAGGATTAAGTTCGATCACTTTGCGATAAGATATAATGGCGTCTTCAATCCTGGAGAGTTTTATCTGAATATCACCTTGAATGAACCAGTATTCCGGGATTCCGGGAGTAAGTTTAATTGCTTTCTGTATAAAAGGTAAGGCAGTTTGCGGTTTGCCCATTTCATCATGCGAGATACCAATTCCCAGCCAGGCGTCTGCAAATTCAGGATCAAGAGCAACAGCCTTCTGATAAAATTCAATGGACTGGTGAAATTGTTTCAGCTTTTCGTAGCATTCGCCGATGTAATAAAAGGTAATTGGCTCCGGTTCTTCGTAGAAAAATGTTTCCCTGTAGGTTTCAATAGCTTTTTCATACAGACCAAGGTTAGCCTGGCAATTTGCCTTATTGAAATGAGCAGATGAAAAACTCTCATCAATTGCAAGCACATATTCGTAAGCGTCAATGGCTTTTTCGTATAGTTCGTTGTTGCTGAAGGCAATTCCAAGGTTGAACCATCCTGGAGCGGAATAGGGATTTTTATCAATGAACGTGTGCAGAAAACTTATGCATCGGTCGGTTTGCTGCGATATTTCACAACAAAAAGCAAATTCATACAAAGCCGAATCATTTTCGGGATTCAACTCAATAGCTTTAAGCAGGTATTCTATGGCTTTGTGATATTTGCTAAGGCTCTCATATTCAAAAGCGATATTGGCATAAATTTCATCAATGTACTCGGCGCCATCGAGCGCTCTTTTAAATTCCTCTATGGCTTTTTCTGGTTTTTCGAGCTGTGAGTAAAGGTTGCCCTTGGCAAGAAATAGGTCGCTGTCACAAACCGGCGACTGATCCAATTCTTTCAAAATACGCAAAGCTTCATGGTCTCGGTTTGCATTAACCTGATATTGAACCATTTTTATTAGAAGCAACGCATTATTGGGATGCTGCTCAAGCGATAGTTTGATAGTCATAAGCGCTTTTCGCTGCTCATTCTTAAAAAAATAATAATCTATGATCTCTTCAAACTCATCAACATCAAAAAAATAATGTTGGCGTTGCTCGCGCATATTCTCGAAACGTCCGACAAGGGAGAGCGTTTCTCCATCAAAAAAGGATTCAAGTGATTCTTCCATGCAGCGCTTTGTTGCCTCAATATATTGGGTAAAACATACCAAACCGGAGGATATTTGCAAAATTACTAAAAAAAGCAACGTGACTGGAATTACAAAATTTACGTTTCCCTGATAGTAATCTCAAGAATGGCTTGACGCTTTTTAGCGTTCTGAATCATGGAATCATCTTTTTCCTGGCCTATAGCAAAGCATGTTTTAATAGTTTCGCGGATTTGCATGCCCTCCTCTAATATTTCATTGGGTATAAGACGCTCAAATTGCTCGCGATATTTCCCTGTCAGTAAATCATCAATAGAGGCGCCGGTTAGCAATTGTCCCTTTCGGTTTATCCAGCCCATTTCACGTAATTGGGTAATAAAAGGCGCCGCCTGAGCGCTTTTCAGAAAAGTTTGAAAATAATCCCTCACTTTGAAAATAAACCGCTGGCGGATTTCCTTTACGATAAGTTTGGCAATCATTTTGTCAAGGTCATCGCTAAGTTTTTGAAGCTGACTTAGGTCAAGCTTCCCCTGTTGTGCCCTGGCAAGAACTTCGCTGGGAACTATATGAATTGAAATTTCCACTACCTTTTGATTGTCATCTTTCAACTCGTATTGAATATTCATGCTTAAACCCTTCATATCAAGGATCAGCTTCCTCCTTTCCTCCGGAGAGCTTTCCACCGATAATCGCTCGCTGTACATCTTCATGTCCATAATCGTCTTAACCACGCCGGGACCCATTTGGGGGAAAAACAGATTTGCAAAGCGGTAAAGAGCGAGAAGTTTTTCCATCGAAACTTTTTCCGTATTAAGGTAAAGTGGAGAAAACTGAATAGGGTCAGCAGACAACAACGAAGATTTTTTAATCATCTCTTTCTACTTAGACATTATAGATTGCTCCAACGCTGCGAAATGGAAGGCGATAAATGATATAAGAAACTAAAAAATTCTTTTCAAGCATTTTATCCAAACGGTGCATGACGCCCATAAAAACAATTGGCAATTCTCCATTTTGAAGAGTGTTTAAAATATGATTGAAGATGAATTCATCCCTCAATGTAAGTAGTTCCCTGCTTTTAGCCTGATATTCTGCAATCGTCGCATTCCGATCATTTTCTGAATTTTGCGAGAAAATTAGGGCTGCCACTTTCGGCGAGTCGCGTCACTATTTCTAATTCATTGCCACACACTGGCAAACCATCCTGATAAATGCGCGTCTTATGCCAGGGTAAGTTTAGTCCTCCTATTTTAGCTGAAATTCCCTCCCACATTTCATCAACCGGGGAAAGTTTCTTATCGTTTTTATCTCTTTTCGTAACATTTTTTTCATTTTCATTCAGGCTTGAAGATGTGCGTCCGGAATCTTCCTTTGCATGTAGAATAGGCACATAGATAAGTTTTTTAAGATCTTTCGTCATTTCTTCGTCTTTCTTTAAAGTTCAAGAGCCTTGCTTATTATGCTTACCAATTCTTCATTTTCAAAAGGTTTGCTTAGGTACTCGCTAACATTCAGGTCGGCTGCGTCCCTGATTGTATCAGGACATCCATATCCTGTAAGGACGACAACACGCACGTTGTTATCGCTTTTACGGATATTCCGCAAAGTTTCAATACCATCCATCTCAGGCATACGCAGGTCAAGAATAATTAAATCCGGATTCTTCTGCTCATTAATTTGAATGCCTTCGGCGCCATTTGAAGCACAAAATACCTGATAGTTTTCTTCTTCCAGCAGGTCTTTCATCACCTCCAATAGTTCTGGTTCATCATCAATCATGAGTATTTTCCTGTTCAAAAATTCCTTTTCCATCTTTTATACCTCCAATTTGTTATTAGCCTGATTAATTTGAACCTCTTTAATGTTATACGGCATGAGAACCGTAAATTTCGCGCCTTTTCCCTCGCCTTCACTATCAACGGTCAGTTTGCCTCCATAAGTTTCAATTATGCCAAGGCTTGTGGCAAGGCCTAAGCCGGTGCCTTCGTATCCTTTCCATTCTGAAATAAATGGTTCAAAAATTTTTTTCAACTGCTCTTTGTTTATACCAATTCCCGTGTCCTGAATTTCAATACAAAGTTGGCTTCCACTTTCCTTTTCAACCGTGATTGTCAATTTGCCTTTTAAAGGCATAGCCTGCCTCGCATTGCGAATAAGATTGACAAAGACTGAGAGAAGCGCCACTTTGTTGCCGGTAATTTCAGTGTTAACAGGCAGATTACAATTCAGCTCTATTTCAATTGAACTCATTTCAAATTGATAATTTACAGCATCTACTGCCTCCCGGATTAATTCGGGCAGATTAAC
Organism: Bacteroidota bacterium; assembly: GCA_026391715.1. Classification (GTDB taxonomy): domain Bacteria; phylum Bacteroidota; class Bacteroidia; order Bacteroidales; family FEN-979; genus CAIVAT01. The sequence continues at coordinate 13,801 of JAPLDO010000248.1, read as the reverse complement.
GACATCTTCTTTCTTGCCAATGGTACTGCTATAAGTAAGCAGATTACTTAAAATGGTTTTGCATCTTCGGGCGCTTTGCAACACTGTTTCAATCTGACTTTTAAACTGCGATGACTGGTCGTCAATGCGGTGAAGCATAAGTTGGGTTCTGCCGATAATTATCGCGAGTGGATTATTTATTTCATGAGCTACATCTGCCACAAGTCGTCCCATTACCGCCAATTTTTCAGAAAACATCAATTTTTCCTGCATCTCTTTCTGAATTGACAAATCCGTTATTATTGTACCAATATGCCTGAGGTTCCCCTTGGCGTCGCGGATAGCAAATATTGTTTGATCAACAGGAATGGTTGTGCCGTCAATGAGTTTCATGGTATGTTCACCATTCCATACTTTGTTCCTTGTATCTGCGCAGACACACTCATCGGTTACGTGTTTGAATGTTTGTTCATCAATAAAATCAGTGATGTTTTTCTGCAATATCTCATCAGATTTTGTAGCCCCGATCATCTTTATTCCACCAGGATTTATATAGATGAGTTTTCCCTTCATGTCGGTAAGTGCTACAAAACCATTGTAAGTTTCAATGATGGCTAATTGATTGAGGATTATTTCCTCCGCTTCTCTTTCTTTGGTCAAATCGCGAAAAATTAGTACAACTCCGGTAATATTGCGATTCTGGTCGAATATTGGCGCAGCGCTATCGCCAATTGGGCGTTCGGTGCCATCGCGGGAAATCAGCAGGGTATGAGTAGCCATTCCCACAATACTACCTTGATTCAAGACCTGAACTACAGGGTTGTCAACCTTGCAGCGTGTCTCCTCATTAACAATACAAAACACATCTTCAAGAAGTTTTCCACGCGCTTCCGACTCGCTCCAACCGGTCAATTTCTCTGCAACCGGATTCATCAGCAACACGCAACCGTTGGTATCCAGCGACATTACTGCATCGCCAATGCTATAAAGCGTAGTTCTCATCTGCGACTCGCTCAGGGTAAGCATATCTTCAACGCGTTTGCGCGCGGTAACGTCTTCAACCGTACCGTCGTAGTATAGAGTATTTCCCTGCGAATCCCGGATAGCGCGGGCGCTTTCTCTGATAAAAATAAAAGTTTTATCCTTTCGCTGCCATACAGATTCTAATCCCTTCACTTTGCCTTTCTTTTCAATAATTTCACAGAACTGAGTACGGGGATGAGAAGGTTCGAAGCCATTTTTCTGAAGGTCTAAGGCTGAGAGATCCTCGAAAGATGAGTACCCAAGCATTTTGATAAGAGCAGGATTGGCAAGAAGAATCCTGCCATCGGGAGTGGTTCTGTATAAGCCTATGGTAGAATTTTCGTACAAAGTACGGAACCGCTCCTCGCTCTCCTGTAGCGCCACTTCCACCTGCTTGCGCATGGTAACATCCCTGAAGAAACCTACCACGCATTTTCTGCCGTTTATTGTTACCAGACTCGCATTGCTATCTGCATAGAAAATCTCTCCATTTCTTTTCAGACATTGAATATTTTCGGAAAGTGTCGCCTCGCCGCGCGCTTGTTTTTCAAAAATGGCGAGCGCGTGATGAAAAGTAGCTTTTGGATGAATTGCGGCAATGTTCATCGTTTTTAATTGCTCTTCGGTATAACCAAGCATTTGACATTGAGCCGAATTTGCAAACAGGATCATTTTATTTTCTGCATCAGCGATAATAATTCCATCGGGACTTCCCTGAAAAATAGAACGATACCTGTTTTCCGAATCATCCAGCTTTGCTTTTTCTGCCAATGCCAGACGCGCAGATACTTGTTTCAGCTCATTTTCCGCCCGCTTGCGCTCGGTTATGTCAACAAGAGAAGCCATGCTTTGCTTCATCCCAGGCGCTAACTGGATATTTATCAAAGCATACCTTTGCTCGCCTGATTTTGTCCGATATCGAAATTCGTAACTCGGTATCGCATCACCTGGAATTGCGCGTCTCAAATTGTGTTGCGCCATCATCAGTTCGATATCTTCCCTATCAACAAATTCTGTCCATTTTTTCACTCCCTCTATTTCACTTCGCATATAGCCGGTGCGGCGCGCAAATTCCTGGTTGGCAAGGCTGATCGTAGTATCTTCTTCAATGATGATTATGGATGTTCCGGTATTTTCGAACAACATTCTGTACCGCTCCTCGCTTTCCCGCAACGCTTTTTCCGCCTCCCACCGCTCAGTTATATCTAAAAAAGTAACTACAGCACCGGTAACAATACCATCATGAATTTGCGGATACGACCAGTATTCAGCAGGAAAAGATTTGCCGTCGGAGCGCCACAATACTTCGTCAACCACATGGGTGCCTTCTCCTTTTTTGAATGCCTGAAAAATGAGACATTCTTCAACGGGAAAGAATGTTCCATCCGCATGCTTCGAGTGAATCTGCCAATGCATGTTTTTGCCAAGCAGATCGTTCGGATGCTTGTATCCAAGCATACGTAGACAAGTGTTATTACAAAAGGTGCAGTTCCCGTCCATGTCAAGACTGTAAATCGCTTCGGCTGTAGAATTCATCAGGAGAAGAATTTTTTCTTCGCTCTCACGCAAAGTCTCCTCTGCCCGCCGTTTCAAAAACTTTTCGGAACCTGCTTTTAGAGGGACTGTCGAATCCATTGAAACGCCGTCGTTATCATTATGACTTGGATTCTTCCTAATCATCACATCATTTATTAATCATGTATTGAGTAAGTTGATCAAGTTGTAATGGTTCAATTTTAGAATCAAATTGAATTGATTTTTGATATTTTCTGATTTTTGCAATTTCCTTTAATTCAATCACCTTAATATCTTTGGGCAACCTTTTCGCGATATTGTGAAAAGCCCCGATAAAAAGAATTCCAGTCTCGTTTTGTCCCAGGGTTTCAGCTATTCTACATGTGATAAATTTATCCCTCCTGATTAAGAATATGGGTTTTAAAATTCTGTATCTGAATAGTTGAATACCTTTAGAAATGATATTTTTCGATTTTATGATTGATTGAAGCCCATCATACTCATCTTTGACCATTTTAAAATCTTCAGTCTTGATAAGTATCGCGCCCCGCCCGATAAGTTTTGAGACTATTACAGAATTTTTGCTACCTGATTTGATGCCCTCGTCAATGATTTTCATTGCTATTTCACCTTCAACAAACATTCCATCCTGATATATTTTTATTCCTTTAACAGATATATCAATGTTTTCAAACCAGTATTCAATTGCATCCCAGTAACCATTTATAGTGTCATTGTGTTTCTGCAATTTATTTTTTTCAGATTCAGAAAAACTTATAGTATTAAGCGCTCTTCCAAGAGAACCCAAGTCGGCGTTTGAATGAAGTATGGGAACATAAATAAGAGTTCTCATTGTGATACGCTTTTATTTCAGGATTTTACATCAAATCACCCAAAGGACCGAGATTGATGTTTAAGTCCCGGTCGGTAAGGTTAAAGTGCTTTTTTAACTCTTCCATTTTCATCTCAAGTTTCATAAGAGTTTCACCCAATCTTTCAATTTCATCGTCAGTTAATGAACCGCCATCAACTCTTCGCATTGCTTGCTTTTCAACCAGTTTTCGGATAAGTTCCACCAGTGTCAGAACCAACTTTGCCAAGCCTGAATCTGCATTGTCGGGAGTTAGTTTCAATCTGGAATCTTCAGTATTTATCAGTTTTCCAATCTCCTCCGAGAGTCCGTCCAGCGATCCTGTATTAAAAAGTATTTTATTTTCACTCATATTTTTATTTCATAAACTATCTGCGTAATCAGTATTCTGTTATTTTACAATAAAATCAACAAAATTATATGGCGGCCAGGGTCCGGTCAATATAAACGACAAACTGGCGTGTTGGTTTTGTAACTCTCCAACAGCATGAATTAAAGCATCCTTTTTATCCTTTTCAAGTAAAAAAACCGCATCAATGATATTTAATGCGGTTGTCATTTTTTTGAATTTATTGACGGCTTGCAATCGGTCCACGTATCCTGAAATCCCGGCAATTACCGAATCAACATAGTTTAACAGCAATTCCTCCAGTTTGTGTTCTTTCAGTTTTTTATTTACATAATCCACATAGACTGAATTTCTAATTTCCAGGGACGCCCTGGGTGTCGCATTAGCTGTTTCTTCTGATTTTCTCCTCAGTTCTTCATGTAATTTTTCAGCGTCGCAAAATACCTTCAACCCAAATTCACATTTGTTTTCAACTTTCTGAATATTGTTTTGAATTTCGATATAATTTCTTTCGAGCATTTTAGAAATTAAATCAGATGACTCCATCACCGAACCAAAACGCATAGGAAGAAGAGTGAAGTGCGCTGCCATGAGTTCAATCACTTCTGCATACTCAATGGCGCTTGATTTATCTGCAATAAGAGTAGCCCTTTCCTTATCGCTTACCACTGCTGAAATTTCATTAAAGCAAACAGCATATAAGTCAGCGCCCGCAATACCCTTAATCCCTGATAAAAAAGCATTTAATTTTTCAGTATCTCTTGTTACAGATACGATCGCATAAATCATCTTCTCCATTACGCCTTTCATTAAAACACTGATAACGCAGAATTTTGTGATTAAATATGATTTGTAAAACCGAGTTTATCATATCAATCAGCTTTATCTCCGTTCTATCGCTACCTTATTTTCATATCCACAATTGCCTGTCCTGACTTTAACCTTTCCATGGTTTCAACAGAACTCAGCATTAACTTTACCCCCACATATATCAAATCAATGTCTGCAACTGAGATCACAATATCGCCAGTGAGTATGACTCCTTTGTTCAGTACCCTGTCGAGCAATTCAAGTATAGTGATGTCTTTTGAACGGTCAATAACATTATCGTGCATTACTGTTTTTCTTTAATGGAGATAAAACTAAATGGCGGCCAGGGTCCGGTAATTTCGATATCAAAACCAAGATTGGAATACTTTCTTTTCAGCACGCTTCCTGTAGTTAAAAAGTCAATCGCCTTTTCCTTACTTACCAGAAAAGTGGCATTAAGTATCATCTCGTCATTCCTTCCTGTAAACTCTTTCGGGACTACGTTATTGAGGTTAGTAGATTTACTAAGATTGTTAAATTCGTTATAACATTCCTGCCCATATAACTTACAAAGACGATCAATCTCATTTTCGATCAGGTCATTTTTTTTACGTTTTAAAAGAAAGGCTTTACCTGGAGAACTTGACATGATCTGCTTTTCCATTGCAGCCGCTTCATCGCTAATTTCGTCAATTTGTGCGCACAGCGCTTTACGATCGTAAAAATATTTAACCGCCCATTCTTCTTTTCCCTCTACATGAACGAGATTTTTGATCAACGAATCGGAATAATCAGTGATGAATTTTTTCAGATTATCTTCGGATTGAAAAATGGTGCCGAATTTGAATGGTACAACAGTGGAATACTCCATGATCATATTAATTATCATGATATGCTCCCGTGCGCCAGCTTCCAGCCACTTAATATCTGATAAGTTCTTTTTTAAATTTTCTTCGGAGTATTCATTTTCTGAAACATATTTAACAATCACGCAAAAATCGTCAAATATTAAACTTTTCAAGCCTTGAGACTCCATAATTCGAACAAAATCAGGAGCCGTATTTGTTACACAAAAAACATATATCAGTTCGTTGATCATCTGTAATAGTGTTATATCCGGGATATACTCATAGCCTTGCGTCTAAACAGCAAGGTGTCTCAACAACGCTAAAGGCTTCAAAAATTAGGGGGGGGTTACTGATCGCCGCTATCCAATCCCTCAAAGGAATTAAGTCGCTCGAAGGAGGTAATTTCAAGATTGTCATCCATTTTGACCATATAAAAGAGTCGAATCTTTTTCGACGGAAGGTTCATTGATTTTAAAAATGAATCATCTTCATATACCTCCGCAACGACTCTCCATACTTCGTTTGCTTTTTCAATTTTAATAACAGTAAGGTCATAACAATTAATGTTCTCTTTCAAGAATCGCAGAACAGTATTTTTTACCTCAATAATTTTACTCATTATTTTTCCTCCTTAATCATTATTAATCATTTCATTAGCAGGCTCGACCGGTTTGTCGTGGGGTATTTCGGTTGTGGCTTCATCAGTTTCATTCGTGGATATTTCATTAGCAGATTCTAATGACTCGTTAGCATCCAGGGGATCTGGTTTCATATCATTGCCGCAATTGGGGCAATAATCGTAGATAAACATGTAGCGCCATATCTCCCCACAAACAGGACATTCTACATTCAATGGCTCTCCACAATTAACACAAAAATTTTCCCAGCCCATAGTTGATTTTCCGCATTTCGGACATCTAAAAGCGTTCATATTTTTCCTCCTATTTTTTTTCAGAATTCAAATCACAAATCCATTTTTTTATCTGACAAACTTAGAGATAAAAATTCAATTTGTGATAAGAATATTTTTTGTGGATGAATAATTTCACAATTTCGCTACTTGTTTTGTTTTTCTTCTCTTATTGTTTCCAGTTGTTTCAGCAATTCATCTTCTCTTCTGTCGTATTCTTCTTCGTCAATTTCATCCATTTCAAATTTCAACTGCAAAGCCATCAACCTTTCTTTAACAGAGCCTTCATCCGACATCTCTTTTTCAATAACATCATTAATTTTCTTTCCGATGAAAATAACTCCTTTTAAAGGCGCAAGCAGTATATCGTCAAGTAAAAACATGTTAAAGTCCCTTGGTATTAATTACAAGATTAACAAAATTATAAGGTGGCAATGTTCCAACATATTTAAAGGTCATAAAGCGGCCCAATTTTTCATCCAAATCATTAACAGCCTTATCGAATTCAGGTTCAATATTGTTTTTGATTAGAAAAGCCGCATTGATTATCATCATTTCTCCGTAGTTATCGTTCACCTTTACATCTTCTGCAAGAGGAGTCAATACCGAGAGAATGTTGTTTTTATAAGCTTCGGTCTCTTTTTTAAGCGCTTCGGCAACCATTTCACCAATTTTCATGCGTTGGTAATGAGTTTTGTCAGCAGGCAAATTAATCAGTTTTCCACGCAGCGTTCTGATTTCATCATATTTTTCGATGATATTTTCATATATAGGGGTTTCATGGGCAAGAACTTTAAGTCCCAATTCTTTTTTACCGTCCATCTTTGTAAGTAGATCGTCAAATTTTTTATAATCTTTTTCAAGGATACTCAGTATCCCCGAGTCGTCGTTATGTTCGGAGATAGTTGAAAACCGGACGGGAAGAACAGTAAATTGCTTCATAACCTCCTCAAGTACTTTTTCGTGGGCGATCATGTTTACCCTTCGGGCTTCATATATTATAATTGGCGAATTACTGACAATGGCAGTGATACCATTGTAGTTGATACCATAAACCAGATCGGCGCGTTTTCCCATTCCGATAGGACCATAGGCTAAAGGTTCGGAATGTCTGATGATCCCATAAATATATTTTCCTTCTTTCAGAATTTCTGATTCGTTGCTCATATAGATGTTTTACGATTTACTAATTACGATTTGCGATTTATAATTCCCATTTTTCCGGAAAAATTTTCAGATCTATGAAATTAAAGATAGGCAATGGAGCGGTGTAAACGAAATCGCATCGGAACTGGTACTTCACGCCAAGATCGGTCATGATGTTATCAAATTCAACCTCCCTGCCGCTGTTAACGAGGAAGGCTGTATTCATAAACATTGCGTCAGAGCTTGTTTTATTGTGTTTATACTCGAAAACTGATCTTCGAAATGCCTCAATAATTTTACCTGCCTCTTCTGCCTTTTTATCAACCAATGCAAGTTCGACTAATTTCCCTGCTTCGGCAATTTTCAGGTTTTTTTTTGCCTGGTCGTCCATTTTTTCGATTTTTGCCCTGATTTTTCGCAGTTCGACATGCTCCTTGTCTATCTCCTTGTAAATCATTCCCATATTTTTCCAGGTTCCTCTTACATTGAGTTCTACTTTATTTTCGAACTGCCTAAGCAATTCCATAAACTCGCTGTATCTCCTGTTCAGCAGATTCCTTATTTCATCAGGAGTTGCTGCAATTGTGCCAAACCTGATTGGAAGTATGCTTCTGAACTCTTTCATTACTTCCTCGATTACCTTTTGATGCGCCAGCATATTTTCAGGATTAACAACAAATCTGCTGATCGGATGGTCGCTTACCACCATTGATAAACCATCGAACCCGATTGATGAAACAAGATCGCCCCGTCCACCTACGCCTATCGTACCCAGGTTAATGTCGTAATCTGATGCAATAATGCAATAAATATATTTCCCGTCTCGCTGCATATTATTCTTTTATTTTTACTAAAATCAGATTCTTAACCACTTTTTCTTTTGAAAGGAAGATAATATTATCATTCGACGCTTGCCTCACAGCCATTGAATACTCGAGTAAAGTTTGATGTGCATTTTTAATCCGGTTAAAGTCGTCGCCTCCCTGGTTGTTTTGACTTTTGTCGGGGTGCATTAATCCTGCTTTTGCAAGATATGCTTTTTTTATCTCGTTTTCAGAAGTTTCTTCTGCAAGGTCAAGATCTTTTCTGGCATTTTCCACTTTTTCAGCATTCAACTCCTTCACTTCAATTGTAAAGAAACTATAACATGGCAATGGACCTACGATTTTGAAATTCAAGGCTCCATTGTAAAGTTCATCCAGTTTTTCAATTGCCCGTTCAAATTGGTCAGTGTTATTTCTATTAATAAGCGCTGCCGAATTTGTTATCATCTCGTCATTCATCACATCATGAATTTTGATATCAAGGCTTATGGTTGAAAATGCTTCGATGATTTTTAATTCAACTGCCTTGTTCTTTTCAACCAGCTTTTCTTTGAGAAGCATTCCTACCTTTACTTGATCAACCTGCGTTAATGCCATTCCACTTTGCAATAATTGATCTTTTAACCTGATAATATCTGGGTTATCGGCAATCTCTTTGATAGTGCCAGGAAAATCTGCCCACGTCACTGCAAGGTCAATTTCGGTAAGGTATTCAATTTTTTTCAGTGTAGAAATCATTAAATCATGACCTGTGGCAAGTATGTTTAATACCTCTTCTTTGGACTGGACAATGGTTCCGAGCTTCATCGGAAGGATCATGTTAAAGCCTTTTGCCAGAAGATCTTCAATCGTTTTTTGATGATGAACTAAAATATGTGCGAGCGATTCCCTATCCAAAAAATCGAGAAAGGCAGTTTCCCTGTCGGAAACAATAGCTGAAATTTTCTGATATGAAATGGCATAGACATCAGAGTTTTCAAGTGATTGAAAGTGCTGCACTCCGTAGAAATTCGGCACAATGCCGTATATGTATATTCCTTTTGATGACATTATTTAGGTTTATGGGTTTATTTCTTCGTTGCATTTTGCGTTAAAACCAGTTGTATTGCCTCTTCAAAGTGGCTGTCAAGGATGCTGATATCTCCGGTTACTTCATCTGATGTGCCACGAATTTTTTCAATCAATTGACGGATGGCAAGCATTGCCGCTTTCCTACAGATAAATTCGATATCGGAACCAGTCAGGCTTTCTGTTTTCATCGCCAGTTTATTCAGATTTACCTTTTTGCCGAGTGGTTTTTTCCGCGTATGGATGCTGAATATTTTTTCTCTGGTTTTAGCATCCGGTAAAGGTAATTCAAATATCAAATCGAACCTGCCGCTTCTAAGCAAGGCAGGGTCAATTAAATCAATCCTGTTGGTTGCGGCCAGCACAATCACGCCTTTCATATCTTCAATGCCATCCATTTCAGACAAGAACTGTCCGATTACCCTTTCGATAACTCCTGAACCAGAGCTGTCGTTGCTACGACGTGGTGTAAGGCTGTCAATTTCATCCAGAAACAAGATGCATGGCGACGCCTGTTTTGCCATTCTGAAGAGTTCCCTTACCCCTTTTTCCGATTCCCCAATATAGCGGCTCAGAATCTGGGGACCTTTTACTGAAATAAAATTAACGCCACTCTCGCTTGCCAGAGCTTTTGCAAGATAAGTTTTTCCAGTTCCGGGTTTTCCGTGAAGTATAATTCCTTTGGGTGGTTTAGTATCGGCTTTTTTGAACAGGTCAGCATATTTCAATGGCCATTCCACCGTTTCCTTCAAAGCCTCTTTAATATCTTCAAGGCCGCCAACATCATCCCATTTCACATCGGGCACTTCAACAAAAACTTCCCTAATTGCCGATGGTTCCACCTCTTTCATCGCATCCATGAAATTATCCATTGTAACTTCAAGCGACATTAAAAGTTCGTAAGGGATTTCGGACATCTCAAAATCAATTTGAGGAAGAATTTTCCGGAGCGCTGTCATTGCGGCTTCCCGAGCTAATGCTTCGAGATCGGCGCCTACAAACCCATGTGTAATTTCTGCGAGTTTTTCCATTTCCACATCCATTGACAGGGGAATGCCTCTGGTATGGATAAGAAGTATTTCGAGTCTGCCCTTTTTATCGGGAATTGAAATGGAAATTTCGCGGTCAAAACGGCCAGGTCTTCTGAGAGCCGGATCAATGGAATTGGGAATGTTTGTTGCTCCGATTACAATAACCTTACCTCTTGACTCCAGCCCGTCCATGAGCGACAGCAGTTGAGCGACTACTCTTTTCTCAACCTGCTTTTCACCGCCCATATCTTCCCGCTTAGGCGCAATGGCGTCAATTTCATCAATAAAAATGATGGCAGGCGCATGTTGCTGGGCTTCTTCAAAAATTTTCCTTATCCGGCCTTCGCTCTCGCCATAAAATTTCCCCATGATTTCCGGACCGGAAATATTGATGAAATAGGCAGATGTTTCATGAGCCACAGCCCTGACGATGAGGGTTTTTCCGGTTCCCGGAGGACCATACAGAAAAACGCCCTTGGGTGGCTGAACGCCGAGTCGTTCAAAAATTTCCGGATATTTCAATGGAAGTTCGATCATCTCCCGGATGCGCTGCACCTGGTTGCCTAATCCCCCAATGTCTTCATAAGAAACCTTGCTTTTGGGTTCCCCGTCCTGCTTTGCCAGTTCAAGCTGAAAAGTAGTATTTGGATGAATCAAAACGACTCCATCAGGACTGACTGCGGTTACGGTATAATCAACCGAACGCGATCCAAACAGGTTGGCTCTCACTTTATCGCCTATAGTCACTGGCAAACCATTGATGAGCGAACCGATGTATTTGGCGTCATCGGCTTTTAATGAACCGGATTTTGTTTCAGGTTTGAGTTTTATTTTTGCAGCCTGACGACAGGCAGTTTTAATTACCTTCACTTTTTCATCAATACCAGCCAAGGCATTTTCTCTGGTGATACCGTCAATCTGAATGGTACTTTTACCCCGGTCTTCGGGGTAACATGGCATGATTTTTACTGGAGTTGCCCGCTTTCCTTCAATTACAATCACGTCGCCACTTTCTAATCCAATCATTTTCATGTCTTTGGGATCGATTCTGGCAATTGCTCTGCCAACATCTTTTACCAGGGCTTCTTTTACTCGTAATGCAATTTCGTCTTTGTTTTTCATGATTTTTATTCTCTAATAACTCTGATTTTTTTTAACGTTGATTTTTGACCGCTGATGACGCCGATTTTCTATGATTAAATAGGATATTTTATCTGCGATTATCATATTGGTCAACATCATCTATTCAATTTTTTACAAAAAGAAACCTATTCAGTTTATTCAAGGTTTCTATTCCTTTAATCTCTTCAGCAAACATTGGTACTTCAACGATGTTTAAATCGTGAAATATTTCGGTAATCTTTTGTAAATATGGCAATTGACCGGCTTTTCTTCTTTTACAAAAATCGCATCCATCAGAAACCATCACATTATTCACAATGATTTGCCGGGAAAATATTTCAGATTTGCAAAGATCGGCAAGCAACCTGTTGGTTTCCATGATAGCCATCGCTTCGGGGATACATACAGGAATAAATTCACATTTGTGATTATCCTTTAACAAACTTTCGATTTTTTTTACGGTTTTTTTAAGGCTGAGTAAAAATGTGTCCGCAGCATCCGGCTGATAGGAACCAGAAAAGCTTGTAATCATGTAGCGGTATTTCCATCTCATCCGGGCGGCAACTTTAATCCACTCATCCAGTAACTTTGGCGATGAAATAAGGCGCAAAGCATGACCAGTTGGGGCTGTATCCACAACATATTTATCGTATTGGCCCTCTTCGATAAAATCAATAATGGTTTTAAAGCTCATCACCTCATCAATACCAGGTATTGATAACGTAAGCATTTCATCAATATCCTCGTTGTCAAGGTTTGTAGAGGTTTCAAGAAGTTTTTTCAATTCGCCTTGGTGCTCATTAATAAATCCCGATAACGCTTCATCGGCAACCACTTCTATTGCGGAAAGGTTGGCATTACCGTCAACCTTTACAACATTAAAACCAATTTGGCGCTCAAGGCAATCCGAAACAGAATGTGCCGGATCGGTGGAGATAAGCAGCGTTTTAAAATTTACAGACAACGCAAGAGCCGCAGCAACGGCACAACTGGTTTTTCCAACACCGCCTTTTCCGCCGAAAATAATGAGTTTAAGGTCGTTGTTTTCTAAACCAGCAAGCGCCATAATTCTTATTTTTTTATCCTAATTTCCAGGATTCCATTGGTGAACTTGTGTTGCGAATTTTCTTTCACAACTTTTACGGGAAGCAGAAGTTCCTTACGGTATGTTCTGTTTTTGTTTTTAGCTGAAATTTCAAGAATGTCTTCCTTCAGGTCAATTTTAAGATCATTTTCTTCAATCCCGGGCATTTCGGCAATTATTACAAGCTCATTTTCTTCATCAAAAATATCAGTTATTGGCTCTCTTTCTTCATCTACTTTAGGGCCTTCGGGAGTTTTTTTGATGTTGCCAAACGTTTCTACCCTTGGCGAGCCGCCGCCTGCTGTGTTGATTGTAAAGCCATAAACGCCTTTCATACCTTTTTTGATATGATCAAAATTGATTTCGCCTTCCTTTGAAATTCCACCCTTTTCCTCAAGTCTTCCTGCAAGGTCGACTAATTTTTCAATGCCTTTAAAAAGACCGCCAAGTCCGAAAAGATCAAAATCGGCGTCTGATTTTTTTTCTTTGTTGTTATCTTTTTCCATTTTATATATTGTTATTGGGTTATTTTGAAGTATTCATAGATTCCAACTTTTCCAGGCGGGCTTCGAGCGCTTCCTGCTGCTGCATAAGCTCTTTTTCCCTGGCTTTCGTGGAGAGATATGTATCTTCCTGCCACCAGTTAATGCCCATTTCCATTGCTTTATCAACGGAAGCCACCAATAACCTGATTTTAATAGTTAACAGGTCAATATCTGCAATCTGTATTTTAATATCGCCTGCAATAACGATTCCTTTGTCGAGTACCCTTTCGAGAATATCCGCCAGGTTGGTCGCTTGCAGGGCATGGGTCATTTTAGCCATAATAATTTTATTAATAATCTATTGACATTGTTTTAAAATCCGATTTCGCCTCTTCAGTTTTCTTTGGAGCTGAATCGCTTGGTTCAGGAGTGTGCATAAGTATAGCTTGTTGATCATAATGATCCTGTATCTCCTTTAACCTCCCCTGTATAAATTCAAGCCTCAACAAAATTCTTATTTCTTCGCTTTTCAATCGGGTTCGTTCTTTTTCAAACATATACAATTTAATAAAATCCGAATTCTCCTTATTTGGAATACCAGATTTGACGACATTTTGCATACTTTTGATGCTCTGAAGTCCTTTTATTGCGCTCGATATTGGCATACTATTTTGAATTGAATGATTGAATAATTGAATACATATTTGCCAAATTTAATTTCAGGAATATTTTTCGA
>JAPLDO010000226.1 GCA_026391715.1 Bacteroidota bacterium | reverse complement strand
CACGAAGACCGGCGCCGAAAGAGAAACCTGCCATGCCCGCCTGGTCATATAACTTCATCTCCTGACGTCGTTGATAATTGTAGCCAATCCGTAAAGCAAGAACTTTCGCAATGGTAAGTTCGGCGCCAAGTACAATGTGTCGCATCATTTCGTCGGCAATTTTTTCAACTCCTGATTTTGCTTTCGTCTCCCCGGTAATGGGATCCGGTAGATTTGATGGATTATTCGGGTCGGTGTAGGTAAGGTTCCACCGTTGCAGATTGGTGAATAATTGCGAAAAACGTAATGGAACATGTTTGAATTTCTCCGATAACCCAACCTGAAGTTCAAATGGCAGCGCTTCATACTGACCTGGCAGATATGGCGACAACTGTGTTCCGATGTTGCGACCAATAATGGAAGCCGTGAAAGCCTCATCCTTTGAGCAATAGGTTCCAGCTACATCCACAGCTATTCCGAAGGAATGATAGGATTCAAGCTGTGAATAAATCATTTTTCCATTAGCGCCAATGAAGAACACCGGCGAAAGTTTCCTTCCCCAACCCACATTCAGCGCATATTCTCCCGCCGAAAAATCTCCGGTCTTATTGCCTGCGGCATCAGCTCCTGTGAATTTTCCATAGTTGATAAACTGGAAATTTCCAACAAAACTGCCAATTTTGCTGAAAGTGCGCGAATAAGCTATAAAACCATAATTAATTCCGCCGGGACTGTTTACATAACTCAGCGCCAGGTGGTTGTTCATCTCCTCCGAAATCAATGAAGGATTTGCCTGCGTAAGAGTTATATCATGGTCTCTGACGGCGAGAAAATTGCCCCCAAGCGCGGCAATTCGGGCAGAATTAGAATATCCCAGAAATTTGTAGGTTCCGTAACCTCCTATTTGCGCTATAGAAATGTTAGCCGTAAGGAGAAAAAGAATTAATATACCAGGAATGGTTTGTATAGTTCTGCGCACGATGTGAATATTGGTTTGATATAAACGTCCATCTTTACAGAATATTTTATTCGTCTCAAACAGCTTCACGGGTTATGTCATCAATCCGCGACCGGTTTTTTTGATTTTTTTTGCTTCTGTAAGGTCTAAAACCAGGTTATCAAGAATTCCGTTGATGAACAGTTTACTTTTGTGCGAGCTAAATTGTTTGGATATTTCAATGTATTCATTCATGGTTACCTTAACAGGTATCTGGCTGAAATCGGTCAGTTCAGTAAGCGCCATTTTTATCAGGAGAATGTCTGTCAATGCAATTCGTTCAAGTTCCCAGTTCCGGGTTCGGCTATCTATCAGCTTATTCCACTCATCGCTTTTAATAATGGTCTTTCTGAAAAGTTCAAGAATAAACTGACGGTCTTCCTCATTCCTTTCTTCACAATAAAATTGGAAGTCGGGTGATTTTGCGATAAATTTTCGGAACAACTTTTCAACAAACTCCTGGTCTTCAATATAATTATCAATACCCGAATGAATATAAGCTATATACTCCTTACTTATTTTCAGTTTTTGATAAACCTTCCGGATTACATTCTGTTCTTCTGTCCAGGATATTTTATAGCGGTCAATCTGTGACCCAAGATCTTTATTTTGCTGTAACTGAACAATCAACCGGTTATTCAGAAGCTTATGACTGGGATTGATTTCGTCGGGGGTGGGATAAAATTTCGTCTTGGATTCTTCCATCCGAAACCGATAAAAATGAATCAATTCAAGAAGGAAAGACAACTGTGTGTAATAAAGTTCGTAAACCTGATCAATGCTTTTCAGAAGATTTTTTTCTGCAACTTCAATTCTCGCTTCGCCACCCTGAAAGTACGAATAGAGTGATTGAAGTACTTTGATCCGAAAATGTCTCCTGCTTAACATAAGTGATGCATGAAAAAGAACATAGCGCGGCATTTCATTATAAGGCTGCAAAGCTAAGCAATTAAGAAATAAATTTTGTTTTCAAATAATATTTATATTTTTGCGTCCGGCAAAAGAATGATGTCTATCAATAACAAATAACGAGACTACGGAATGGAAGAAATTGAAAATAAGGATCGTGACCGGGAAGAAATTTTTTCACGCGCTGTTCGCGCCGGGAAGCGAACATATTTTTTTGATGTAAAGTCAACTATCGGAGAAGATTTTTACATTACTATCACTGAGAGCAAAAGACGTTTCAACAATGACCAGGGAAAGTTTTTCTATGAAAAGCACAAACTGTTTCTATACAAGGAGGATTTCGATAAGTTCGCTTTGGGTTTAAGCGATGTTATTGAGTTTATTCGCACAGGTCATGCTCCTGAAAGGCCTGATTTTATTGATGAATCACCTGAAAACAGCAAGCCGGATGGATTCCGGACGACGCATAAGACGATTGAGTTTGACGATCTGACAAACGATCGCGAGCTTCATTAATCTCCAACCGGTTTTTTCGTACCCGCCTCTTGCCGGGACAAGCGCTCAGCTTAAAAACTTTTCAACAATCCACGTTCGATTGTTATTTCGATGTAATTTTGTCACCTTGTTTTCTTAAAAATGGGTAAAGTAATTGCAATTGCAAATCAAAAGGGAGGCGTAGGTAAAACAACCACTGCCATAAATCTGGCAGGCGGACTTGCCGTACTCGAATATAAGACCCTGGTTATTGACGCCGATCCGCAGGCAAATGCCACTTCGGGCGTTGGATTCGATCCGCGGAATATTAAAACCAGCATTTACGAATGTATCATTGACGATGTTGAAGCCAGGAATATCATTTTGACTACAGCAACCCCTAATCTATTTCTGCTCCCTGCACACATTGATCTGGTTGGCGCTGAGATTGAAATGATTAACCTGCCCAACAGGGAAAAAATGATGCGAAAAGTAATCGCCCCTATCAAAGATGATTACGATTTCATTATTATAGATTGTTCTCCATCTTTAGGTCTGATAACAGTTAATTCTTTAACTGCGGCAGATTCAGTGATAGTTCCTGTCCAGTGCGAATACTTTGCTCTTGAGGGTCTCGGCAAACTGCTGAATACCATAAAAATTGTCCAGACCCGTCTCAACCCCGCACTTGATATTGAAGGTATCCTGCTTACAATGTACGATAATCGTCTGAGCCTTGCAAAACAGGTTGTGGAAGAGGTGAAAACCCATTTCCAGGAAATGGTATTCCGAACCATTATCAACCGAAACACCAAGCTGGGAGAGGCGCCAAGTTATGGACATACTATTATGATGCACGACATCAACAGCTCAGGCTCCATTAATTACCTTAACCTTGCGAGAGAGATCATTCAGAATAACGAGCTAACAAAGTTGACAAACTCCGAAAAAGAAATCAATGTCTGAAACCCATGGGAAAAAGAAAGCCTTGGGAAGAGGTCTGAGCGCGCTGTTAGACACATCGGGTTCAGACAGCCCCCAGGTTAACCTCCCCGATGAATATATTTCCGGCAGCTTCCGACAGGTCAGGATTGACCAGATTGAGGCTAACCCTTTCCAGCCGCGAACTCATTTTAATGAAAATGAACTCCGTGAACTTGCTGACTCAATAAGGGAGCATGGAATTATTCAACCGTTAACCATCAGGAAAATTGACTCCAACAAATATCAGCTTATCTCAGGCGAACGCAGGCTTCGCGCTTCGCAACTTGCCGGGTTGACTGAGGTTCCCGCCTACATCAGGGTTGCAAACGACGAGCAGATGCTTGAAATGGCTCTGGTTGAGAATATTCAGCGGGAAGATCTCAATCCTATCGAGATCGCTATCAGCTTTCAACGTTTACTTGAAGAGTGCCGGATTAAACAGGAAGATTTGAGTCATAAAGTTGGCAAAGATCGCACAACTATCTCCAACTATATCAGGTTGCTTAAACTTCCAAACGAAATCCAGGTTGCCGTTAGGGATAATCTGATCTCCAATGGTCATGCCCGCGCAATGATTAACCTGAATGATGAAAAAGCCCAGTTGGTGGTACTTAAAAACATCCTCGAAAAAAAATCTTCAGTGCGGCAGGTTGAGGAAATGGTGAGAAACATAGCAGTAGAAGTAGAAAAAAAGGTTGTTGTCGTTGTTCCGCAAAACGTTCACATTCAGGAAAAATTTGAGAAGGCAAGATTAGCGCTACTCGGTAAACTCCAGTCGGGAGTTGAGTTGAAAGTGAACAGGAATGGCGCAGGTAAAATTATCATTTCGTTCAATTCAGATGAGGATTTCGAAAGGATTATCTCCAAATTTAATTCTTAGATGAAACGAATTTTCCTTTCGCGGCTTCTTTTCCTTAGCCTTTGTTTCTGTATGCCTGTTTTTACTTTTGCCCAGGAAGATAACGGCTTTGTTGAATTACCTGATTCCATTCGCGAAAAGGAACACTCTCCCACAAAAGCAACCCTCATGTCGGCATGTCTTCCGGGACTGGGTCAGATTTACAATAAAAAATACTGGAAAGTTCCCGTTCTCTATGTCGGTTTCGGCATAATGGGATATTTCATATACACCAATGCCGATCAATACCTTACATTCAAATGCGCCTACATCGAATCATCTTATGGCAACATGAATGGCTCATATAGCAGCCTTGTTAACCGATACACGAAAGATGAATTACTTTCTGCCCGCGAATATTACCGCCGTAATCTGGAGGTAAGCATTTTACTAACCACTTTGTGGTATGTATTGAATTTACTTGACGCCACCGTTGACGCTCATTTATATACCTTCAACATCAGTAAAAATCTCTCCTTTAATGTTGAACCCCAGGTTCAACCAGGCGGTTACGCGCACAAGCCTTCGGCAGGGATCAAACTAAAAATAAACTTCTAATTAAACCTTTTTCCCACAATGAAAATCGCTTTATTCGGATATGGAAAAATGGGCCAGGAAATTGAGAAACTGGCAATCAAAAAAGGACACGAAATTGTGTTGATATACGACAGTCTTGAAGATTGGGATGATAATGGCAACCTTCTGCCTGAGGCAGACGTAGCCATTGACTTTTCATCTCCAATAAGCGTTGTGGAAAATATTTATCACTGTTTTGATGCAAAGATTCCCATCGTTGTAGGAACAACAGGTTGGCTCGACGACCTTGAAAAAGTGCGTCAGGATTGTATGTCGATAGAACAGTCGCTTTTTTTTGCCCCAAATTTCAGTATAGGAGTTAATCTTTTTTTCAATCTTAACAGGTATGTTGCGCAACTCATGTCGAAATGGGAAGACTATTCCATTTCCATTGAAGAGACACACCATATCCACAAACAGGATGCTCCGAGCGGCACTGCCATTGTGCTTGCAAACGATATTATCCGGTACTCGGAACGCAAGGAGAAGTGGGTAAATGAAATCGTTGAAAATCCAGAGGAACTCGGCATTAAATCGTACCGCACCGACAATGTGCCTGGAACCCATGTTGTGAAATACGAATCGGATGAAGACTGTATTGAGATTATCCATACGGCTAAAAGTCGAAGGGGTTTTGCAATGGGCGCCATGCTTGGCGCCGAATGGATTATCGGGAAAAAAGGGTTCTTTGATATGAAAAACCTGCTTGAATCACAATTATTTATTGATCGAAAATAAGAAACTGTCATAAGTTTCGTTTTGATAATACATCTTTAAAATCCTATCCCATGAATATGTACATGATCATTACGATCTTTTCTTTTATCCTGTTAATTGCCGGACTCTGGGGTATTTTTGAAAAAGCCGGCGAAAAAGGCTGGAAAATCCTTATTCCTTTTTACAATTTGTATATCTGGTTGCAAATCATCAAAAAACCAATATGGTGGTATATTTTTCTGCTGGTCCCTTTTATTAATGTGTTCGTTATTTTGCTGATGATTGTTGAGGTGTTGAAATGCTTCAAAAAACATGGTCTGCTCGACCAGGCGCTGGGGGTTCTTTTTCCATTTGTTTACCTGCCATATCTTGCATTTTCAAAGAAGGAAAAATATTCCGATCCTACAAAACAACCGCCGGTGATAAAATCAGCCGTGAGAGAGTGGGTTGACGCTATTATTTTTGCCGTGATTGCCGCAAGCATTATTCGCATTTTTCTAATCGAAGCCTATACAATTCCTACGTCGTCAATGGAAAAAAGCCTTCTTGTAGGCGATTACCTTTTCGTGAGTAAAGTTAGTTTTGGTCCGAAAGTTCCTAATACGCCGCTGGCATTTCCGTTTGTTCATCATACGCTGCCTCTTACCGAATCTACGAAATCTTATGTTGAATGGCTGAAACTTCCATATTACAGGTTCCCGGGTCTTGCCAATATAAAAAATATGGATGTGGTGGTTTTCAATTATCCCGATGGAGATACACTTTCCACCAAATTCCAGAGCAACGCAAGCTATTACCAGTTGGTGCGCAGCTATGGCAGAGACGCCGTTTGGAATAACAAACAGTATTTCGGGGATATCATCGCCCGTCCGGTTGATAAACGCGAAAATTTCATCAAAAGGTGCATCGGCATTCCAGGCGATACTATCCGAATTATTGACAGAACAGTATTTATCAATGGTAAACAAGCGCAAAATCCTGGTAATCTTCAATATAAATATTTGGTGAAAACAGATGGAAACCCAATCAATCAGAAAAACTTTGAAAAGCTTGATATTACCGAAACGATTTCAACCGATAACAATGGAACTTATGAATTAACGCTTTCGGAACACGCTATTGAAAAACTCAGGCAATACGGCAACGTGGTATCAATTGAACCGGTAGTTGCGCCAAAAGGTCAGTGGGATTCAAATCTTTTTCCCTACGATTCGTTATATCCCTGGAATGTAGATAATTTTGGTCCAATCTGGATTCCAAAACAGGGTGTTACAATTCCATTAAACATGTCTAACATTCCTTTTTACAAACGGATTATCGGTGTTTTTGAAGGAAACGAACTGAAAATAGCGGATGGAAAAATTTATATCAACGGTAAAGAGTCATCCCAATACACCTTTAAAATGGACTATTACTGGATGATGGTAGATAACCGCCACAACTCAGCAGATTCACGCTACTGGGGATTTGTTCCGTATGATCATGTGGTAGGAAAAGCCGTTTTTGTTTGGCTGTCATTGGATCCGAAGAAATCTCTGCTCGATGGTAAAATCAGATGGGGCAAACTTTTCCGATTCGTAAAATAATTACCTTTGTAACTTATACACCATCAACCCATCAACCTCTTAAAAAACAATTCACATGAAAAAAAACCTCGTATTCATCGCTATCCTGTTTTGCGCTTTTTTCCTGAACCTGAATTATGCAATTTCAGGAAAACCATTCGAAGGAGTGATCACCTTTAAGATTACCTACCCGGATAATAAATTTTCCGAAAGCCAGATGGCTATGTTTCCCAAAGTTCTTACTGTTTCAATTAAAGGAACAAAATCTCGTTCCGATTTACAGATGAGCGGCATGAATACTGTTGAAATTACCGATTATACAGAAAAGACCAAGGTAGCCTTGCTCAACATGATGGGTCAAAAATATGCCATTAAACAAACCAGCGCCGAAATTGAAAAGGAGATGGAAAAAGGCGGAAAGGCGACCGTTGAGATAACCAGTGAAACCAAAGTAATCGCAGGCTATACCTGTAAAAAAGCCGTAATTACATTGAATGACGATGGCGTAAAAAGTACTTTCGAAGCCTACTATACCAGTGAACTCGGAGGCAAGATGGCAAACTTTGATAATCCTTTATATAAAGACATAGATGGGATTCTGCTTGAGTTTGTAATCAATAATCGCGAGGTTAACATGAAGTTTACGGCAACCTCCGTCGAAAAAAAGAATTTGCCAGCCAAAGATTTTGAAATTCCTTCAGACTATACCCTTACCACCCAGGAAGAATTGAAAAGCAAATTAGGCGGCGGCAACGAATAAGTATCATGGCCAGAGCAATAAATCCGGGTAAAACCAATACTTTTAGAGAGGAGTCTAAGGAGGAAAATATCCGGGAAGATTCGATTCCTGAGCCGGAAATTGCCGCCAAAAAAGAAAAGAAAAAAAAGGAAAAAGTTTCAGAAAAAACCAAACCTCCAAAGGAGAAAAACATTCCTACTCAAAAGGAACTCGCACACAGAGAACAGCGGTTTCGTGTAGTTGGTCTGTTTTTTCTGCTTTTCTCATTATATCTGCTTTTTTCTTTCACTTCCTACCTGCTCTCCTGGCAATCTGATTTCAGCTTTACCGATACCATTTTTAAACATTTCACCTTTGACCGGCTCTTTGAAAATAAAATCCCAGTCGAAAACTGGATGGGTAAAATCGGAGCGCTTACCGCATATTTGTTTATTTCAAAATGGTTCGGCGTCGCCTCTTTTTTCTTTGTTATCATCCTGTTCAATACGGGAATGAAGCAGTTTTTTCACATTCAGATTTTACCTGTTCTGAAAACGCTGGAATACTGTTTCTGGGGCATTCTCTGGGTTCCGGTTCTGATGAGCATGGTTCTGCCCGGTGATGATCTTTTCAGCGGGGTTTATGGTTTCCAGTTGAATATATCTCTGACTGAATTTTTGGGAACATCAGGTCTTGCCATGTTGCTTGGATTTACCGGTTTAAGTTTTTTTATCCTCGCCTTCAACATACCTTTCTGTTGGTTTCGGAAAAATAAAGGAATCGTTATTCCCGTTGAAGGAAATATATCCATACCCACTGAACCCCTTCCAAATACTGTGACGCCATCAGATTTCCTTGAAATGGAAGTCATTCGCGGAAATTTCATGAAGGATGAAGAAACTAATACCAAAGAAATCGAACTTGAGCTTCAGGTTACTGAACCGCCCAAACCGGAATTGGTTTCAGAACTTGAAATTCAGATAGAGACGCCGGTTGAAACATCGATTGAAAAGCCGGTTGAAAGAGAGCCTGTAATTACCGACTCCAGCCGCCAGACAATTGACACCAGGTATGACCCAACGCTCGATTTGGCGAGCTACAGGTATCCAACTCTCGACCTCCTCAGCGACTATGGCACAGATGCAGTTAACGTCAGAAAAGAGGAACTGGAAGCCAACAAGGATAAAATTGTACAAACTCTGGGGAATTACGATATCAGGATCGCTAAAATAAAAGCGACAATTGGTCCTGCTGTTACTCTTTACGAAATTGTACCTGAAGCCGGAGTCAGAATTTCGAGAATCAAGAACCTGGAAGACGACATAGCTCTCAGTCTCGCTGCGATGGGAATCAGAATCATTGCTCCGATTCCGGGAAAAGGCACCATCGGAATTGAAGTCCCGAACCAGAATCCCGAAATAGTTTCCATCAAATCGTTAATGGCAACCGAAAAATTCAAAAATTCCACCTTTGAATTACCTTTTGTTTTAGGGAAAACTATCGCCAATGAAACTTTTATCGCCGACCTCGCAAAAATGCCTCACCTTCTCATGGCTGGCGCAACGGGGCAGGGAAAATCAGTGGGACTAAACACAATAATTACCTCTCTGCTTTATAAGAAACACCCTTCGCAAGTTAAGTTCGTTTTGATTGACCCCAAAAAAGTTGAGCTTACCCTTTTTAATAAACTTGAACGACATTTTCTTGCCAAGCTACCAGACGCCGAAGAATCCATTATCACCGATACCAAAAAGGTTATCAGAACACTTAATTCCCTGAATATCGAGATGGACAGCCGTTACGATCTGCTTCGCGACGCCCAGGTCAGAAATATTAAGGAATACAATGAAAAGTTTTTTTCAAGGGTTCTCAACCCGCTCGACGGGCATCAGTTCCTGCCATATATCGTGATTGTAATTGATGAATTTGCCGATCTGATTATGACGGCTGGACGCGAAATTGAAACCCCGCTGGCGCGATTAGCGCAACTTGCGCGGGCAACCGGTATCCACCTTATCATTGCAACGCAGCGACCTTCGGTAAACATTATCACCGGAACAATAAAAGCCAACTTCCCCGCCAGAATTGCTTTCAGAGTAATTTCCAAAATTGATTCGAGAACCATTCTCGATTCCTCCGGCGCCGACCAACTCATCGGACGCGGCGATATGCTGCTATCAACCGGCAGCGACCTGATTAGGCTTCAATGCGCATTCGTTGATACGCCCGAAATTGATAAGGTTACAGAGTTTATTGGTTCCCAGCGCGGCTACCCCGAAGCCTTCGCATTGCCCGAATTTTACGATGAAGAGAGTACTCCGTCGAAGGATTTTGACGCAAAAGAAAAGGACGATTTTTTTGCCGAGGCTGCGAGGCTTGTCGTTACCCACCAGCATGGCTCAACATCTCTCATTCAGCGTAAACTCAAACTCGGTTACAACCGCGCCGGACGAATCATTGATCAACTGGAAAGCGCCGGTATTGTCGGTCCGTTTGAAGGAAGCAAAGCCCGCGAAGTACATTACAAAGATCTTTCAAGCCTCGAAGAACATCTTAAACTACTTGGCAAATAATAAACTATTCCAAATATTTCATCATGCGCATTACTTCCATCATCCTCTGTTTGCTGGTTGAAGAGGTCAGCGTTAAAGCCAAAGCGAGCAAATCCATTAAAGTTGATTTTTCCTTTACTATGGAAAATGCCAAGGCAAAGATTAATGAAGAAAAAACCGGAACGCTTCTCGTTTCGGGCGATAAATATAAAATGACGGCAGCAGGACAAACGGTGATCTGCGACGGAATAACTATCTGGACTTATATCAAGGAATCGAATGAAGTTCAGGTTAATTCGCTGGATAATAAGGACGACGCTCTCACGCCATCCAAATTACTTACATCTTACAATTCAAATTATAAATCGAAGATTCTCAAAAGCCAGGATCCTGGTATTGAATCGGTGGAATTAATTCCAAATACCGGTAAAAACTTTACGAGGGCGATCCTGGGAATTGATAAGGCGAAGAAACAAGTTACAAGTTTCAAACTATTTGATAAAAGCGGAAATACCTTCACTTATAAGATTAAAACCTACCTGACCGACACGCCGGTTACCAATGCCGATTTTACCTTCGATGCAAAAAAGTTTCCAGGCGTTGAAGTAATTGACATGCGCTGATTATGGAGGTTTTAACCACTGAAGATCATGCCAGGTTGATTAGGATCGCAAAAGAGATCCGCAGGTCGGTTATTGTTTCGCTTACCGAAGCTGGATCTGGTCATACCGGTGGATCTCTCGGACTTGCAGATATTTTCACGGCGCTATATTTTTCCGAATTGAATCATGACCCTGATCAGCCATCCTTTCCCGGGCGCGACAGGTTAATTCTATCCATCGGACATGTTGCTCCTGTGTTCTATGCTACTTTGGCTCATGCCGGTTACTTTCCAATTGAAGAGCTATTAACGCTGCGGAAATTGGGAAGCAGGCTTCAGGGTCATCCAGGCAGGGATCATGGATTACCCGGAATCGAACTCTCTGCCGGATCGCTTGGTCAGGGTCTTTCGGTAGCGGTTGGAATGGCAATTGCAGCAAAAACCGATCTGAAAACTCACCGGATATTTTGTATTCTCGGCGATGGCGAATTACAGGAAGGTTCGGTTTGGGAAGCTGCCATGGCTGCGTCGCATCACAAATTGGGAAATATCACTGCCATTGTTGATCGTAACGGCCTTCAGATTGATGGTAAAACCGAAGATGTGATGCAACTGGAACCGCTGGCAGATAAATGGCAAAGTTTCGGATGGAATGTTTTGCCATGCGATGGTCACGATTTTAACAGTATTATTTTGGCGCTGAGAAATAGCGCCGCTTCCGGTAATCAACCTTCTGTTATCATTGCCAAAACGATTATGGGAAAGGGAATACCTTCAATCGAAAACGATTACCGGTGGCATGGCAAAGTCCCCACAAAAAACCAGGCAGCGGAGTTTTTGAAGTTACTTCCTGAAAAGATTGATTTTAAGCATAATAGATGAAAAAAAGACTCCTGTGGCTGTGGAAATTTGTGAAGTATTTTACAATCATCTACTTTGCCTCCTCAATTTTTTTCGTTGTACTCTATAAGTTTGTAAACCCGCCAATTACACCTTTAATGGCGATCCGGCTTGCTGAACAGGCATTGAACGGACAGACTCTAAAAATAGAGAAACATTGGCTTCCGCTTGATGAAATTTCTCCAAACCTTCCGCTTGCCGTAATTGCTTCGGAGGACAATCTGTTTCTGGAACATAAGGGATTTGATTTTGAATCCATTGAAAAAGCGAAAGAATATAATCTGAAAAAACAGGGTAAAAAGGTTCGGGGAGCAAGCACAATATCGCAGCAAACCGCCAAAAATGTTTTTCTCTGGCCTCAACGATCCTGGTTAAGGAAAGGACTTGAGGTTTACTTCACTGTACTAATCGAGTTTGTCTGGGGAAAGAAGAGAATCATGGAAGTGTATCTTAACGTAATCGAAACCGGAAACGGAATATATGGAGCCAATGCCGCCGCCATACAAAGTCTAAACAAATCAGCAGCGAAACTTTCAAGAGGTGACGCCGCTCTCATTGCCGCCATTTTACCCAACCCGCTGAAATGGAATTTAAAATCTCCTACGCCGTATATCCGCAGTCGGCAACAATGGATCCTTTGGAATATGAACAACATCGGAACAATTCAGTTCTAAGATTTTTTCGTAATTTTGCCGATTCAATTTTTTCACTAACCTAAATGATGTCAATTATGGCAAAACAAGCTCAAGAACACAAGTACGTCTATTATTTTGGTGGTAAAAACGCCGAAGGTACTGCAGAAATGAAGAATCTGCTTGGCGGTAAAGGCGCTAACCTCGCTGAGATGGTTAACATCGGCCTTCCTGTACCTGCCGGTTTCACTATTACCACAGAAGTTTGTACTTACTATCAACAAAACAAAAAATCCTATCCACAGGAATTAAAAAATCAGGTTGCTAACAGTCTGAAGGCTACCGAACAGGAAATGGGCGCCATTTTTGGCGACAAAAACAACCCTCTTCTTGTTTCCGTCCGCTCCGGCGCCCGCGCCTCTATGCCCGGTATGATGGAAACCGTTTTAAATGTAGGTTTAAATGATATTACCCGTGAAGGGCTTATCAAAAAAACAAATAATCCGCGATTTGTTTACGACTCGCAGCGCCGTCTGATACAGATGTATTCGGATGTGGTGATGGAAAAAGCCGCAGGCATTGAACCCAAAGAAGGCAAGGGCGTTCGCGTTCAGCTTGAACATGAACTCCATAAAATGAAGGAAAAAAGAGGTGCGAAAAGCGATACCGACCTTACCGCCGAAGACCTGAAAGAACTTATTGATATTTACAAGAAAAAAGTTCAGGACGTTCTTGGTAAGCCTTTTCCCGAAGATCCGATGGAACAGCTCTGGGGAGCCGTTGGAGCAGTTTTCTCCAGTTGGAATGGAAAGCGCGCAATTTCATACCGTCGTTTTGAAGGTATTCCCGATGAGTGGGGTACCGCCGTAAACGTGCAATCTATGGTATTCGGCAACATGGGCG
This sequence comes from Bacteroidota bacterium, assembly GCA_026391715.1. Lineage (GTDB taxonomy): Bacteria > Bacteroidota > Bacteroidia > Bacteroidales > FEN-979 > CAIVAT01. The sequence goes on along the minus strand of JAPLDO010000226.1, from coordinate 2,412 downwards.
ATACCTCGGCAACCGGCGTTGCTTTTACCCGTAACCCGGCAACCGGCGAAAACTATTTCTATGGCGAATGGCTTGCAAATGCTCAAGGCGAAGATGTGGTAGCCGGTATCCGTACCCCGAACCCCATCAACGAAATTGGCAAAAATGAGCATACTATGAAGCTGCAATCTCTCGAAACAGCCATGCCCGTTGTTTACAAAGCCCTCCATGAAATTGAACGCTCCCTCGAAATGCATTATCGCAACATGCTCGATATTGAGTTCACTATTCAGGATGGCAAACTCTATATGCTCCAGTGCCGCGTTGGAAAACGCAATGGACCTGCTGCCGTTAAAATGGCGGTTGACATGTTCAATGAAGGTTTGATTACCAAAGAAGAGGCTGTTTCACGCGTTGAACCAAGTCAGCTCGACGAACTGCTTCACCCGATTCTCGATCCTAAGGCTGAAAAAAGCACAAAGCCAATGGCGAAGGGACTTCCGGCTGGTCCCGGCGGATCAACCGGACAGATTGTATTCAATTCCGAAGATGCCGTAGCCTGGGCAAAAAAAGGCAAAACCGTGATTCTTGTCCGTGAAGAGACAAACCCCGAAGATATCGAAGGTATGCGCTCGGCACAGGCAATCCTCACCGCACGCGGCGGAATGACAAGTCATGCTGCGCTTGTTGCGCGCGGCTGGGGAAAATGCTGTATTGTTGGCGCAGGCGGACTGAAAATAGAGGCATCCAAAAAAACGATGAAAATCGGCGACCTCACTTTGACTGAAGGCGATTATATCTCTCTGAACGGTTCCAAAGGCTACATTTATAATGGTCAGTTGCCAATGATAAAGGCTGCCGAAGAAAATCCCGATTTCCAGGCTTTCATGAAACTGTGTGACGCCATTCGCACCATGAAAATCCGCACTAACGCCGATACCCCCGAAGATGCTGCAAAAGCGCGCGCTTTTGGCGCGGAAGGAATCGGATTGTTCCGCACCGAACACATGTTCTATGGTAAAAATGCTGAAAAGCCACTCTTCCTTCTCCGTAAGATGATTGCTTCGAAATCGGAAGAGGAACGCCGCAAAGCATTGAACGAGCTCTATCCGTTTGTGAAGGAAGACATCAAGCAAACCCTTGCCGCTATGGATGGATATCCTGTGACAATTCGCACGCTGGATCCGCCGTTGCACGAATTTATTCCGCAACAGGAAGAGGCTCGGAAAAAAATTGCCGACAGCCTGAATATCTCAATGGAGGAATTTGACCGTCGCGTCGACGCGCTTCACGAAACCAATCCGATGATGGGACACCGCGGCGTTCGTTTGGGTATCACCTATCCCGAAATCACCGAGATGCAGGTTCGCGCCATATTTGAAGCGACTGCCGAACTGCTGAAGGAGAAAAAACATGTAACGCCGGAAATTATGATCCCGGTTACCTGTACCGAAAAGGAGCTGAAACATCAGTATGTAATCATTGACAAAATTTATGCAGAGGTTTGCGAAAAATACGGGATGACAGAAATACCTCATCTCGTAGGAACCATGATTGAGATTCCGCGCGCTGCCCTCACTGCTGATAAAATTGCTGAAACCGCTACCTTCTTCTCTTTTGGAACCAACGACCTTACACAAATGACCTTTGGATTTTCACGCGACGATATCGGCGGATTTGTTCCCGATTATATTGAGAAGAAAATCCTTCCTGTTGATCCATTCCAGGTAATTGACTTCGAAGGGGTAGGGCTTTTGATGAAGATGGCTGTTGAAAAAGGTCGTTCCACACGTAAAGACCTGAAGATCGGTATCTGCGGCGAGCATGGAGGCGAACCGGCTTCAGTCGAATTTTGCCATTCACTTGGATTCAACTACGTAAGCTGTTCTCCTTTCCGCGTGCCTATTGCACGTTTGGCTGCGGCTCAGGCTGTAATCAAACAGAAAAAAGCTGCCGCTGCAAAACCATCAGTGTAGTGAACTTCTGATATAAAGGTTACTAAGAACCAGCGACCTTTAGACTTATTTAATGGAAAAAGCTGATCCGAAGGGATCAGCTTTTTTATTTTACTTTGTCTTTAACAATAGTAGTAACATACATCTTATCTTTGTATAACGATTAATATATTATCTGTTATTATTATTTTGTTAATACAAAGATTAATATGTTATCTGAAAATATCATTTCTGAAAATGTTATAATTTACCCCGTTTGCAGTAAAGCAGGTATTATCCGATGGATTTCGCTTTATAACTTCACAACTTTTGCAACCGCCGAAAATTGTTCTCCTTCTGCTTTAATGAAGTAAATCCCGCCGGAGATTTGGCTATTACCGGTATTTCCTGATGTGTTTCCGGCATTCCAGGTTAATTGTTGAAAGCCCTTCGACATTTTGCCGGAGAAGATCATTCCTACAATTTTTCCATCTGAATT
>JAPLDO010000090.1 GCA_026391715.1 Bacteroidota bacterium | reverse complement strand
TCAGAATCCAGACTGGCATTTTTAAATCTGGCTCAGAGGATAACTTTCGGGAAGGCAAGTTTCCCATGGTTTCATTACGAATTGGGAAGTAACCTCAAAAGTCTTTTCCAGATATGGAAGGGACCTCGGAACGGAAGTCAGGCAATCATTTTCGAAGTTCCCGAAAACGCCTCACAATTGATAGTTGTGGCAATGGACAGTATAAACCCCCAGTTGTTCGATTTTTCGCTCATCAGCCCGACCGGAAAAATTTATAATTCCGGAAACACCTCTTACCAGCAGTTCCCCGATTCGAAGCAAACCCTCATGATGGTTGATATGCCGATTGACGGCGATTGGCAGTTCATCACTGCTTACACGGGAAACGTAGCTTTAAATTTTTCCGCACCCAACCAGAAGCCAACCGGAATGGTAAATCAACCCGGAACAAAACAGACCCTCAGCAACCAGGTTTCATTGTCGTTCAACGACTATGCCGACACCATCCACGTGGAGGTTTATTACGACACCGACCGGAAGAATTTCGACGGCAGTTTTATTGATGACTTCTCGATTGTCAACAATGCCAATCTGACCTTTGAATGGCAGAATGAAACATTGCCCAACGGAGAATACTTTATCTATACAAGGGTTGATGATGGTAAAAACACGCCTGTGCTCCTGTATGCGCCGGGATCGATATTGGTGCAGAATGACGCCAATGTTGAAACCCCTCAAAATATGAATGCCATACAGCAGGGCGATTCGGTAATTGTATCGTGGAACGCCCCCGTTCAAACCAACACCTATTCCACCACGGTTTACTACAAGGATAAGTCAACCCAAAGAACGGAAACGGAATCTGCAACCGATTCGACGCATCTGATTTTGAAAGGACTTGCGCCCGGACGCGGTTACGAAATCTGGTGCAAGTTTTTGAATGACGCCGGCTTTTACGGATTGAACAGTAACGTGCAAACACTCGTCTTTGCTGGTAGCGCCGGGAATAATCCGCCATACTTTACGATGGACCGCGACAGCTCCTTTATTTTTGTGACAGGTCAGGAGGCTGCTTATACTTTACTTGCCAGCGATGCCGATGGAAATGTACTTTCATTCACATTACCGGGAGATACGCTCGGTATAAACATCGCCGGAAATCAATTAAACTGGAACCCCGCGCCGGATCAGAAAGGTTCGTATAAAGTGATGATAGTGGTGAGCGATGGCTCATCCACCGACACCACCTGGCAAAAGCTGGTTGTTTATACCCCCGAACAGATGAATGTAAATATCTCTTTCAGTTCGGTACGCTTGTACGAACAGGACAATATGTTTATCACCATACGAAATTTTTCCTGTCCCGATGAAGAACAATCCGTTACCCTCGCCAACCTGAGAAGCGGACAGCAAACCACAGTAACATGCTCGAGAGTCAATGAATTTGAATATATCGGGCAGTTTGAACTGACGTTCACCAAAAGCATTGCCATTGCCGTTGCCAACGGAGATTCATTAAAGGCTTCCTACAGTTGGGATGGCGAGAATTATCAAACCTTTGCCTACTATGACAGTCTGCCTCAGCCAAGTGATCAAATTCCACCGGGAATTATCAATAATTTAAGCGTTGAAAGACTGCCCGGCAACCAGTTGAAACTATCGTGGACTGCCACGGGCAACGATGGCGCTATCGGGAAAGCATTTCGTTACGATATCCGATATGCCAACCAACCAATCGCCAGTGAAACCATTTACTTCACAGCATCCCTGATTGCCAGCCCACCTTACCCGTCAGTATCGGGGGAACCAGATTCCCTGATTGTAAATCTGACCGATTTGCAACCAAGCGCAACCTCCGATTCTGTCTATTTTGCCTTGAAAGCGGGTGATGAGATGCAGAACTGGGGTGCGTTGGGCAACAGTCCCGGCGTGCCGCGGTTGGTTGTTCCCACAAACATTTCGGCTCAGGTAACCGGCATGGTAAATATCAGCCTCGATTGGGACGGGCCCGTTCCGGTTCAACCGCCCGTGAATGGGTTCCTCTACTATAAATTATTCAGAGGCATCAACAACGGGAGCCTTTTGCTTTACCAAACCGGCGTCACCCAAACCAATTTTACCGATTCACTGCGGGATTATCCCGATGGTCCTTATCAATATGCCATCCAGGCGGTTTACGCTGCCGGAACCAGCGATTCCATCCTGGCGCCGGTGGTCAACCTCCACCGGTTTGTAAACGTGAATATCCTGGCCGGTCTCGAATGGGCTGGCAGCAACGAAGGCATCTCAATGCAATTGACCGGTTTGGACACGGTTTATTCTCAAACATTCAACCGCATTAGCAACATTACCGGTTTGATGCTCATGGGCAATGTTTTTAAGACCATGTATGCCATCCAATTGACAAAGACCGGTTACGTCACCGTATTTGATACCATTGAAGTGACTGCCGATCCCAGCGAGTTTGAGTACGTGTTGGCGCGAAATATTCCCGCAGCGATCAACCTCCAGAATATCAACCTCCAATCCGGAATGGATAGCTGTTTTGAAGCCACCCAGACCATCACGGTTGCTGGCAGCGGAACGGAATTCAACGTCCAAAGCGGAGCCAGCGTGAACCTCGTAGCAGGGCAAAAGATCACCATTCTCCCGGTTTCCAAAGTGTTTTCAGGAGGGAGTTTGCATGCCTTTATCACCCCCAACAACCAGTATTGCAGCTCCTTTAAAATCCTTCCATTCCAAAATCCGGAGGATGATGACAAAAACACCTTTTTCAAAGTTTACCCCAACCCAACGGAAGGCAGGTTTGTGGTGGAGGTTAACAAAGAGTTGGAAGGTTCAAAGTTCCAGGTTGTTAATGGTTCAAGGTTCAAGGTTCAGGTTTACAATCTGTTTGGTGTTGAAGTGCTGGAGGAGCAAATACTCACCACCCGGATCACTGAATTCTCCATCCAAAACCAACCACCCGGAATTTATATCATTCGTGTTGTCAATGGCAATCAATCAGGAACCTCTAAAATCATCAAGTTATGAAAACCTGTATCCTCCTCCTCTTCTTAACACTTAACACTTTCAACTTAACACTCTTTTCGCAAACGGCTACTATTACAAATATTCAGGTTGCAGAGCGAACAGATGGCAGCGGTTTGACCGATATCTATTTTACTCTGGCCGGAACAGCAAGCGCCTACTACATTGCCGTTGAAGCCAGCTTTAACGGGGGAACATCTTTTTCGCCCGTGCCTACAGGTTCGTTATCAGGCAACACCGGGCCGATAACTGCCGGTTCAGGAAAACACATTATATGGAACGGGATTCAAAGTTTTCCGAATACATACTCTACTCAAACAAAAGTGAAATTGAATGTAACTTCAAACCCAAATTCGATGAAATCTTGTTTTACCTATATGTCGTGTGTTCCAGCAGGTGGGAGATGGATTTGGGGACAGAGCGTCCAAATTGGAGACACATTGCAAGCAAATTTGGCAGGGATTGTAAACGATTATGATGTGCCTTGGTGTACCAGTTATGGCTGTTGTAATTCTTCATCATATAATGCAATGTCAATTTCAAGACACACCATTGTAGCCAATACAAATTATAGAATTCACATTACCGGAGGGTTAAGAGGAGGTTCCTATTTTACAAATGGGTTAATCATTTTCCCGGATAATTGGGTAATTGACAGCGTTTCCGGAAATATGGGAGATCCATCGGTAAGCACCTATTCGATTAACAATCACATTTTCACCTTTCATGCCGGGGTTACGTACAATGGATGTTCCTGTTCTGACTGTGGTCGCACAAAGTTTAATATTTACATAAGAAAAATTTGAAAAACACAATTTTAATATTTGGATAATCTGTCGAACTTCAAATGTTTGTCACCTTTTTTCCTTTCTGGAATTACGAAAAAAATAAATTATATAATTAGTTTTATGAGAAGACGTTTGTTGTCAGTGATTAATTTGTTGTTGCCTTTGACACTTCTTTGCCAAACAGTAAATATCACAAATATTTCAGTAGCCCAAAGAACTGATGGCAGCGGGTATGTAGATGTTAACTATAACCTCATAGGCACTGGAAGCGTCTATTACATCAGCATGGAAGCGAGTTTCAACAACGGAACCACCTTTGCGCCGATCGCTTCAACTTTTCTGTCCGGGAGCATCGGGGCAGTTGCGCCGGGCAACAACCGGCATATAATTTGGAATGGCAAAGGCAGCAATAACAACACCTACAGCGTACAAACCAAAATAAAACTCATAGCTGGTACCAGCGGGCCTTGCGGGCAACCTTTTACCATCAGCCATGTGGCTGGCGCAGTAGCCCCGGTTTCCAAAACGGTTGTTTATGGCACAGTTACCGGGATTCCCGGTGAAGCTGCCAAATGCTGGATTACCAGCAACCTCGGCTCCGACCACCAGGCAACCGCTGTAAGCGACGCCACTGAACCATCGGCAGGCT
>JAPLDO010000219.1 GCA_026391715.1 Bacteroidota bacterium | reverse complement strand
GAAGCGCATTGCATCTCCCAATGGGGATATGACTTCCGGCCTCCTTACCTCGAAATTGCTAAAATCCGCCCGCTATTTCCAAACACGCCGATTCTCGCTTTAACCGCAACCGCCACTCCGAATGTTGTTTTGGATATTCAGAAAAAACTGGAGTTCAAACGAGAAAACGTTTTTCAAAAAAGCTTTGAACGGAAAAATCTTACTTACCTTGTTCTGAAAGAAGAAGACAAGTTGAATCGCCTGATCAGGATTATTAATAAAGTCAAAGGACCGGGAATTGTTTATGTGCGGAATCGCCGGCAAACAAAAGAAATTGCCGATTTTCTGAAAAAGAATAAAATCAGCGCTGATTTTTATCATGCCGGGCTTGATCCCCGAACCCGCGACATGCGTCAAACAGCCTGGATGCGCGAAGAGAAGCAGATTATAGTTTCAACCAATGCCTTTGGAATGGGGATTGATAAATCGAACGTGAGGCTGGTGGTTCACCTTGATTTGCCTGATAGTATCGAAGCCTATTTCCAGGAAGCCGGCCGCGGCGGACGCGATGAAAAAAGAGCTTATGCGGTTTTGCTTTACGAACAGGCAGATGTTCTGGACGCTCGTCATAACCTTTCGCTCTCTTTTCCGGAACTTAAAACAATCCGCGACGTTTACCAGGCTCTCGGCAACTATTTTCAAATCCCGGTGGGAATGGGAAAAGACGACCGTTATGATTTTGATCTTCCTGCATTTGCCGACCATTATGGATTTCAGCCGGTGATTGTTTATCACAGCATGAAATTTCTCGAAAAAGAGGGCTACCTCCTGCTTAATGAAGGAATTCATCAACCATCGCGGGTTTTTATCAAAGCCGACAAGGAAGCGCTTTACCGTTTTCAGGTTGAACATGCGCCTTATGATTTTTTCATCAAAACCATGCTTCGCTCTTATGGAGGCATTCTTTCGGATTTTATACCGGTCAGCGAACCGGAACTTGCCCGTCGGTGTAACCTCACCCCCGAAATTGTAATCAGAAACCTGAACCATCTTGAGAAACTTCAGATACTTGATTATCTGCCGAAGAGTGATAAACCGCAAATCATTTTTGTTCAGGAACGAATTGATCTGCGCAATCTTTCAATTTCTAATGAAAATTACCGCGACAGATTGAAGGAGGCAGAAAAGCGGATGGAAAAGATGATTGCATACGCCGAACACACCAACAAATGTCGGAGCCAGACTTTGCTGGCATATTTCGGAGAATTTGACGCCAGGCGTTGCGGAAAATGCGACGTTTGCATCGAGCGTAATAAAATCAGTCTGAATGAACTGGAATTTAACAATGTTGTGAATCTTATAAAACCGCTGCTCCGTTCGAGGTCTTATTCTCTTGAAGAGATCGTTCTCGCCGCAGGACAGGTTAATGAAGACAAAGTTTTACGCGCTATCCAGTGGCTTGTGGAAAACGAGAAGATCATCATTGATAAAGAGCGGAAATACAGTTGGAAATGAACCTTTTATATGAGTCGCTTGAAATACCTCTTTATAAATAGATGATTTGGAATCATGTTATTCCGTGTTTCTGTTGTTCATTGAAAACACCTGTAAAATTATATCATCCCAGATAATCCGATAACTTTCCGGTTTTCTTCCCTGCCAGAACTTTATCCCACCACAGCGTTATGATCAGCAGATTCAGCATCTGGTTCGACTTGACCTGTTTATACCAGAACCAATAACTTTTCCCGGAAGCGAGTGTTTCGTACTGATCGAAGAATTGTTGCAAAAACTCTTTGTTCCTGAGTGTTTTAGCAAATTCCGACTGAAGGATATACCTATAAATTTTTCCCCTTCTGGTTTTATCGTTAAAAAATATTTCAAGAGGCGAAAATCCACCTTGTTTCGGACGAGTTGTTACAGCTTTCGGCAACATGGGTTTCACCAGTTCTTTATGAATATATTTTGTAATCCCCTTTCCTTTCATTGATTCTTTCAAGGTTCCTTTGGCTCTGAGCTGGATGGGCAGGCGTTGAATAAAATTGTAAATATCAAGGTCGGTGTAGGAAAAGGCAAGGTTAACGCCGAATTGCTCCGACAACCTCGACGCCTTGAATAAAATTACTTCATTCACAGAATGACGCAGGTGAAGGAAGTAGTTTCGCTGAAGAAACAATTCTTCATAAGATTTGAATTTTTTGGGTATTTCATCAATGTATGGATGCTGCTTGATCTTCTTCATCTCAAACATTCGTCCAAGCTGGTAGTCGTGAAATCCAAATGTTTCAGGTTCCATAACCATAAGGATTTTCTGATTCTGGAAATGAATTCTGAATGCAAGATTGTCTTTATCAAACAAATCATTATCGCTTAATGCGTCAAATAACCTGGTAAGCGGAGCAAGTCCGGATTTTCTGATCTTATAGTGCAAAGCTGTTTCCCTAATCCCTGCGCCAAAATATTGATCATTCCCATCGCCGCCGATGGTAACCGAGAGATTTTCACCGCTAACCATTTTCATTGCCGAATGGTTAAGCATGAAACCCGACTCTGAGAATGGATCTCCCATATAGTCAATAATATCTGGCAGGTATTCAATTTCGGAGCCATCCATGATGTATTCGTGATGCTCGGCGCCGAATTTTTCTGCCATCATCTTAGCATAAGGCAATTCCGACGCGGGGTTATCCTTAAATCCGATTGAATATGTTTTAATTGTACCAGGATGAACCTCGCGGATCACCGCAATATTTCCGCCGGAGTCAAATCCTCCGCTTAGTAATGCGCCAACAGTTTCCGCTCCGCCAATCCTTCTGATGATTGATTTCTTCAGCAATTCGTGGTATTGGTTAATGGCGTCTTTCACCGTAATTTCTCCGCGCTCGGTTTCCAGGATTTCATTGAATGGAAAAAGTTTCTCAAAACGGAATCCATCGGCGGAAGCGTATAATACCTCGCCGGACGGGAGTTTGCTGACGCCGGCAAGCGAGGTGAGAGGAGCCGGAATATAACCGATCTTCAGGAATGTGGTTATTCCGGTAAGATCAGGTTTGGGTGAGAAATCGGTAAATTCATTCAAACCCTGATACGAATCAGTAAAATAATCTTTTGTAAAATAGATCATTCTCCCTTCTCCGTTTCGGTCGCGGGCAATGAGCGTTTTCCCTCCTTCCCTGATAATAATGGTAAACTTCCCATTGAGTCTCCTGAAGCCTTTTACTCCTTCGAGATCATACAACCGGAATATCAAATCAGCCTCGTCAACAGAGGGAGCGGCAGTGAGTTGACGAATTTCATCTATATTGTAAATTTTACTGTAAAAGATCAGTTGCCTGTTCCCTTTAAATGAAATCGTATATCCTGATGAATGGATACTTCCCAGATGTTTTTCTTCAAACCTGCCAGGACTGAAATGTTCGCCGATTTGACCGGCTTCATTAAATAACCCAAAAAGAAATGGTTTCATAATGTTAAAATTATTTAACTGTGTGACAAAAAATTATCTTCTGATAAAAATATTTCATTTATCTATTATGAAAATCCTTAATATTGTTCTGAAACAATGTGGCGGATCATCTGTAATTTTACCAACGTTTATCTGATCGGTTGAAAAAAATTCATCCTATGAAAATTAAGACCAAGTTAACCATTCTTTTCATTGCCTTGCTAAGTTTTTTTGTTTTTTTTACTTTGGGGTATTTTTTTGTGCATACCAGCGAGCAGAAATTACACCAGAAATCGGCTAAAAACAGCGCTCAACAGGTAATCGGCGCCGTTCTGAATTTTAAAATGGAGGGATTTTTAAAACCGGTAAAAGACAATTCTGCATGGGATGAAATGATCGCCTTTACAAAAACTCACAACAGTGTTTGGGCAAATGATATCCTGAAATCGGTTCTCGCAACTTACAATATGAGTTATATCGGCGTATTCAACCTCGACGGAACGCCGATAATCTCCATTAAAGATTCTTCCGGAGGTGGTTTTACCCTGGAATCCCAAGTCGTCAAAAAATTTTTTATCGAAGAAACTACCGTTAATAGCTTTTGCGTTCTCGATGGAAAATTATATGAAATTTGTGGGGCAACAATTGTTCCGACAGTTGATACTGAACGTAAAACACCACCTAACGGGTACCTCGTTTGCGCAAAAATATGGGATAAAAGTTATCTGAATGAATTAGGTAAAGCAACAGGATTTGATGTTTCAATTGAACCTTCTTCAATTGCGCAGCAAGAAAACATTACAGATTCACAGGAGGAAATTTATCATTCATTAAAGGACTGGAATGGGAAGAACCTGGGGTTTTTACTTTTTAAGCGTCAGGTTCCTTACAAAACTGAGTTAAACTATCTCAGTTTTTTTGCAATGGCAGGCGCGATTCTGCTTATTCTCGTCACAGCGTTGTTTTTTTATCTCACCAGTAAATGGATAGCAGTACCCTTAAAATCAATTGCCGCAAGTCTGGCGAAAGAGACTGATGCGCCAATAAAATATCTGACGGAGAAACAAAATGAGTTTGGTCATATTGCACGGCTCATAATCCTATTCAGGAAACAGACTGAAGATCTTTTAAAGAAAAATGCCGAACATGACGAGGCGAATGAACAAATAAATAAACTAAGCGCTGCCGTTGAACAGAGCGCCAACACCATAATCATAACGGATGTCCGTGGCCAAATTGAATATGTTAATAGACGATTCACAGAACATACAGGTTATACATCTAAGGAAACTCTAGGGAAAAATCCAAGGATTTTAAAATCCGGTTATCAAAACGCCTCGTTTTATTCTGATCTCTGGAAAACCATTCTGGCTGGACAGGAATGGCAGGGTGAAATTTGTAATAAAAGAAAAAATGGCGAGCTTTTCTGGGAATCTACCAGTATTGCCCCTATTAAAAACCGTGACGGGAAAATTGTCAATTTCATCGCTATAAAGGAAGATATAACTGATCGGAAGAAAACGGATATGGCGTTGAAGGAGAGCCGGGAGTTTGCAGAACTGATTTATAAAGTTATCCCAAGCGCAATTTTCACAGTTGATTGCGAAACGCGAATTACCAGTTGGAATGGTAAGGCTGAAAAAATAACCGGGTTTAGTGCGGAAGATATGCTCGGTAAAACATGTTTTGCCTTTGCTGAATCACCATGCAAAGAACGCTGTGGACTTTTTGATACTACTATTCCCAAACCAATTCAAAGCAGGGAATGCACAATCAGGAACAAAGCGGGCGAAATTCTTAATATTTCTAAAAATGTTGATATTCTGAAAGATAATCAGGGAAATATAATCGGCGGCATAGAAAGTTTTGAAAATATCACAGAACGAAAAAAAACTGAACAGTCGCTGATAGATAGTCAACAACGCTATTCCACCCTGGTTCATAAATCGCCTGATTTAATCATTATCCATCGCAACGGGACGATTTTATTCACCAACTATTCTGCCCTTGAAGTGATTGGAGCTACCGCCAATGAAATAATCGGAAAAAACATTATGAATTTTATTGCGCCTGATTCAATTCCGGTCATTA
>JAPLDO010000135.1 GCA_026391715.1 Bacteroidota bacterium | reverse complement strand
GCTTGCCAGTTGTTTATTTGCTGAAATTAACTTCTCGCGGTTTTCCTTTAGCGATTTTTCCTGAAGCTTTTGTCTGGTTTTATCCCTCTCATTCTCAATGATAAGCTCTTCATTCTGCAATTCAAGTTCAATCTGATGCAGCTCAAACTCGTGAATGAGTTTCAACATTTCGGTTTCGGTGAGATTGATTGGCAAAGAGGATGAATGGGAGAAAGGTTGGGTTTCCTGGCTGGAAAGCGAATCTGAAGAAGCTTTTTTAATTTTCAATAATTCCTCTGCTTTTTGGCGAAAGTTTGACTGGGAAGTTTGGTTATTCTTTTTCATAATATGAATTCGGTCAATTTCATATACTTCCCTTAAATCAAGAGGTTGGTATAGTTAATTGCAATTCGTTTAGAAAAGCAAAAATAGTCAATAATTCAGCTTTGCCCGAACCTTGAACCTGAAATTCATTTTTCTTTCCCCCCCGCGTCTTTAACGCACCTGAACCCAACAGTCGCATTTCTGTCGAGTCCGGGGGAAATCAGGAGCAGCATTTCAGGATGATCAACCGGTAAAGGTCCGCCGGTTACATACCAGGCGCTTTGAGTAGGATGATAATAACTTCCCCCGCGGATAATGTTGAAATAGTAGCTGCCATTATCATACACGTCATTCGTCATTTGCCACACATTGCCAATCATGTCGTTCACTCCAAACTCGCTTGCGCCATCGGGAAACCTGTTAACCTGAGTGGGAAAATTGAGATTATAATTGCAGAGAGTTGAATCCATTATGTTTCCCCAGGGATATTTCCGCATATCGCTTCCCTGAGCGGCATACTGCCACTCCTGTTCCGATGGCAACCGCTTGGCTGCCCACTTTGCATAAGCTCTGGCGTCGGCAAGGTTGATATAAATCACAGGTAAATTTTCCTCGCCCTTCACAGGAATTCCTTTCGACCAATGCTTCAGGTAATTGGTTGTATCTTTTGGAAGATATGACGATTGCAGAATAAAGTCCTGAAATTGTTTATTGGTTACAGGATATTTGTCCATAAAGAATTCCGGCATGTTTATAGTCGCGGTATCGCTGTAATCGGGAAAGGAGATAAACGGGTCGAGGGTGTTTGGATCGCGCCGGGTATAGAAACGGAATTTCCCGGCGGGAATTTTCACCATTTCCCTTGGAATATCCAATGAAGGCGCGCAACTTTCGGCGCGACTAATCAGCGTAGGAACTCCCAAACCGGGCGTTATTACAACCTCGTCGTAAAGTTCAGTGCCGCCAAAAAGCTGGATCACGATTTTTTCAACCGGATTTGGAAAAAGAACGCGATAATCCACTGTCGCGCCGGATGCAGGATAAACATATTGCTTTGAACGGTAAGTGGGGTTTTCTCCGGTCAGAACAATTCTGCCGGCATACTCAAAACCGGCTTTGAAAGTCAGGATGCTGCCGGTTGCCTGAACATCTAACAACTTTTGAAGCGCGGCAATGCAGCCAACATTTCCTTCGCGGCGGGTGTTCAGCCAGGCGGGATCAAAAGCGTCAATTTTCACAGGGATTAAAGCCTTGCCATTTTTCATTTCTGGTAGTATCATCTGATGATTCCACAAGTCAACGAAGTGATAATCTTTCACAATATTCGCAACATTCTTTACGCCATTTGGATCAGTAAACTCAAACAACAAACTATTGCATCCCACTGGATTGAGGCTGTAAATGGTAAAAATCCTCTTGCCGGCAGTATCCCAGCGGTTTACATAAACAGAGTCAATAAGCGTTTGAACCAGCGGATAAAACGATTCATTGTGAAATACGGAATTATTTTCCCGCAGGATCCTTGTCGTCCGTCCCATGTATGCAAACTCTTCCTCAATCCATTCAGGTCTTCCGGGACGCATGGTATTTATTTCTACGCCGTATCCATTAAAGAATGATATGGCAAGTT
>JAPLDO010000018.1 GCA_026391715.1 Bacteroidota bacterium | reverse complement strand
GACGAAGGACGAGGGACGAAGGACGAGGGACGAAATCTGCAATTCGAAATCAGATGAAATTTTATTCCACAAATTTAAAAGCGCCAACTGTTACTTTCAGTCAGGCGCTTATACGAGGGCAGGCTCCCGATAAAGGGTTGTATATGCCTGAAATAATTCCTCAGATTTCAAGGGAGACCCTTCGGAAGTTCCGGGTAATGACATATCCTGAAATTGCCTTTGAGATTGCAAAACCATATCTGACTGGAGAGATCTGCGACGATGACCTCCGGCAAATTGTTGAGGATGCTTACGATTTTGAAACGCCGCTGGAACATGTAGTTGACCGGAAATTCGTGATGCGTCTGGATCGGGGACCAACAGCGTCGTTCAAGGATTATGCAGCCCGGATGATGGGCAGGTTGATGCAGTACTATCTGAGATCGGAGCAAAAAAAACTCCTGATCCTTACCGCCACATCCGGGGATACCGGAAGCGCAGTTGCCAATGCCTTCTATGGTTTGGATAATATTCGCGTTGTTGTGCTATTCCCGAAAGGCGAAGTCACCGTAAGACAACGCAAACAGATGACAACGCTCGGAAAGAATATTGAGGTTCTGGGGCTCGACGCCAAGTTTGATGATTGCCAGGAGCTCGTGAAGCAGGCTTTTTCTGATCCCGACCTCGTACACCTTGAGTTGTCATCTGCCAACTCCATCAACATCGGCAGGCTAATTCCTCAGATTGTCTATTACTTCTACGCATTCTCACGGCTCTCTCTTCCTGATTCTGATGAAAAGGCAATAATTTCCGTGCCGTCCGGCAATTTCGGCGACATGATGGGTGGGACTCTGGCTATAAAGATGGGACTTCCCGTGAAGAAAATGATTATTGCAACCAATGAAAATGATGAATTTCCGAAGTATCTGAATTCGGGGAAGTACGAAAAGATTGAGCCTTCGCGAAATTGCATCTCCAGCGCAATGAATGTGGGGCATCCAAGCAATCTGGCGCGGCTGGTTGCCTTATATGGCGGCATTATGGATGAAAAGGGAGTTATCCATAAACCGGCTGATATGGAACTAATGCGGAAAGATCTATTTTCAGTCAGTATTTCTGACGTCAGAACGAGGGAAACCATCCGAGAGGCTTACCAATCGTGGAAATTGCTACTGGAACCACATGGATCTGTAGGATGGGCAGGATTGACGGAATACCTGAAAAATAATCCAACTGACAACAATCCGGATCAGCTTTGTTTTTCACTGGAAACAGCGCATCCGGCAAAGTTTCCCGAAGAACTCAGGAAGATTATCGGGATAGACCCGGAATTGCCGCCAAGCCTTGTGGGAATTGATGAAAGGAATGAACATGTAACAGAATCAGAGAATGACTATGGCGCTTTCAAAGAATATCTTCTATCTCTGCATTAGGCGCGGTATATCAACAACCTGAATTGCCACGACCTTAAGGTCGTGGCAATTGATCATCAGCTTCTTAGTTGGCTTTAGCCAAAAAATATTTTCTTTTCGGAATATTTTCAATTTTCAAATCATCAAATTTCAATCTAATGTATCTCATTTGCTCCGATCTCGAAGGCGTTTTTGTTCCCGAAGTGTGGATTAATGTAGCCGATAAAACCGGTATTTCCGAACTGCGCCGCACAACCCGCGATGAACCAGATTATGACAAACTCATGCGAAGCAGGATGACAATTCTGGACAAGCATGGCTTAAAACTGCATGACATTCAGAATGTAATTGCACAGATTTTACCATTGCCCGGCGCAATCGAATTTATTGAATGGGTTAAAGAACGCACGCAAATGATAGTAGTTTCCGATACTTTCATTCAGTTTGCCGACCCGCTGATGAAAAAACTTGGCAGACCAACATTGTTTTGTCATACCCTCGTGATGGACGAAACCAACCGGATAATAGATTATAAACTTCGCCAGCCCGACCCAAAGCGAAAGACGGTAGAAGCCTTGCAGGGACTGAAATACCAGGTAATTGCAATGGGCGATTCCTATAATGATATCAGTATGTTGAAACAAGCCGACGTAGGTATTCTTTTCCGTCCGCCGCAAAATGTAATATCCGATTATCCTCAGTTTCCTGTAGTAACCGACTACCCGGAGTTAATGGAAATCCTTTGTAAATATATTTGATTGCAACCGCCTTGTCAGGCGCGCAATAAAAAAAACTCCGGGCTGTAACAAGCAGCCCGGAGTTTTTTGCATAAGGTAAATAGTATTCACTACCTAGTAAAAATCATCCGGTTTGTTTTTTTATACGACTCAGAAGTTCCTTCAACTTCAAATTTGTAGAGATAAAGACCCGCTTTCAAATTTATCTCGCGCGGGTCAACAGTGATTGTGTATGAACCTTTCGCCTGATTGGCGTTTACAAGAGTTTTCAATGTTATCCCTACCATATCTGTAAGCGTAAGCCGTACATGTCCGGCAACAGGAATTGTATAGTCAATTTCAGTAGTTTCAGAAAACGGGTTCGGGTAGTTGGTCAGTGAGAAAATAGCGCTTGGCGATTCGGTCGTCACATCCGACATTTTAAGCGTGTAATTATCATATTTCCGGGCATTGCGGTCAGCAAATTCACTTTCCGACTGAATTGTAAAGATTTGTTCAGGCTGGAATACAGGCGCTTTTGCCTTCATCCGTAAAACGAAAACAGGATCGCCTTCATTTACTGTGATTGGTTTGACGTCGGACCAGGCAATGGCTATGGTTCCATCTTTAACGCCATACTGCAATCCTTCGAGCGAGGAAACAACCTCTTCTATTTCGTACTTTTTCGGATTAAATCCCAAAACAAGCGTCATAGCCCCAAGATCTCCCAGTTGCCCGGCGCTGATTGAGTAGTTGAACGATTCGTTCACAGGGATTAACTTTACGTCATCATTTATAGCGTTAACATAAGATGTTCCCTTTAACCCGTCTGGGATGTTTGAACCATTTACATCGCCAACACAGAGTCCTATCAGGTTGACAATGGCGCTGTTAGTCAGTGTGAACGTGGCGTCGCTAAACTTCCAGTCGCCCGCAGGATATGATGTGATCATGTTGACGGTGCGGAGTTTTACGTAAAGCGCATCCAGCGCCGTGATACTCATACTCTGGTTAACGTCGGCTACCGTATTTCTAAGGAAATAGAGCGGGTATGTTCCAATAATATTCAACTGGATAATCAGCGCATCGGTTGCATTGTTGCCTCCCCACACGTCAGTGGAGGTTGCCGAAAGATTATAAACGCCATCCGGCAGATTTGTAAAGGAGTAATAACCGGGTTCGCCGTTTGACGGATTATTTGCAGTGGCAACACTACCTAAAACATTTCCCAGCGAATTCTTCAGCGTAACCACGACCCCATTTAACGGTGTGTTCGCCGGAGGATTGTCATACATTACAAATCCTTGCAAATTAACTGTCGAGTCGTTCGGTAAGATAGTTATGTTCATTGTCGTACATGCTGTGCAACCAGCGCCGCCGGCGATAAGCTGCGTTGATTCGCAAACAGTCACTTCACCGCATCCGCAAGCGGGGTAAGGACCCCAGTTTACCGTTATGCAGTTGGTTCCCCAGCCGCTGGCAATTGTTCCGCCAATAACAGTCCACGTATATAGATGGTTGGCAATATATGGCGTACAATATTGAAAGTTTGCCGAATCTGAAATTACCGAAACAGGTCCGCTTATAACCGGCGCAGGCGTAGGATTAATAACGACCTGAATAAAGGTGGTAAGCGAACAAGGTATTGGTCCCTGATTCACTGTCAGCCACACTTTCCCGCTTCCGCAGCAGTTCCACCTTACGGTAATCGAAAGCGAATTTTGGCCAGATTCAATTGTACCTCCTTCAACAACCCATTGATAGGTTACAGGCGGCGCATAAGCTCCGCTAACCGTAGCGGCATAAGTATAAAGAACGCCGGGGACGCTGGTAGTGCAACATACCGTTGTATCTCCGAGTATTCCGATGTTCCACTCAGGCGGTTCATTTATAAACCAACTTCCGGTGGCTGAACATGAGTGGAAATCGGTAATGGTTACAGCATAAGCGCCTTTATTAAGCCCACTGATATCCTTTGTTGTAGATCCATTGCTCCAAATAAAACTGTATGGCGATGTTCCCCCCGAAATTGTCAGATTCACAGCGCCGTCGTTGCCATCAAAACAACTTACATCAGTGGAAACGCCACTTAATGAAAGTACCGCTGGCTCATGCACTGTGCCGCCTGCTGTACCCTGGCAACCGTCATCACCGGTAACGGTTACAGTATAGCTACCTGCGATTAAACCTGTTGCGGTTGCCGTTGTTTGTCCATTACTCCACAAATATAAAAATGGAGGTACGCCGCTGGAAACAGCGACGGTGAGCGATCCGTCACCTGAACCATTACAACTCGCATCAACAAACGAAACAGTTGCGATTGGGCTGTGGTGAAAGGTGATTATCATTGAATCAAGAACAGCGGCAGGTCCGCACGGACTACAGCAGCCAATAGCGCCATGAAGCGTAAGAGTAACGCCTCCTGCTGCAATGTCGCCGGCGCTTGGAGTGTAGATTGGATGAAGAATAGTTTGAGAATTGAAAGCGCCGGTTCCGTTGGTACTCCACAGCACGGTCATACAGGAATCGGATTTCCATGAATCTGATATTGTAATTGGCGATGCGCTACAGGTTATAACATCCGCTCCTGCGTAAACTGCCGCCGGGGCATAGATTTTAATAATAACCGAGTCCTGATTTGGTTCGTTTGGCAAACATGATCCATTGTTAACTGTCCAAAGGAAGGCATACCGTCCGGCAGCGTTGTATGTTACTCCAGTATGTGGGTCAAGAGTATTGGCAATTGTCGCTATTGGTCCTCCTGGCACTTGCGACCACATTCCTGTTCCATATAAAGGGGCGTTGGCAGTCATTGTATCATGCATTGGAATTACATTCATACAAAGGTTCTTGTCAGGACCAGCATAAGGCGGCGATGGATAATGTTTGTTGAATACCTGCATATTATCGGAAACAATGCATGTAGATCCGTCGGGAAAAGACTTTGTAATAGTATATTTGAATATGTATGGAACCGTTTCATTCGGGAGTAAACCTACAACGGTAGCGATTGGAGAATTTACAGGGAAAGGAGTGACTAAGGGAGTTCCCGGAGGTCGGGAAACGAGTGTCCAGTTACCTGAGCTTCCCGTTGGCGGCCAGTTTCCTGAAAGAACGGTAATATTCTGCTGGCATAATTGCTGGTCGTCGCCTGCATCCACAAATATAGGATCCGGTTCGGTAACATTCCAGTTTCCACCGATTTGGCAGCTATTTCCATCTGAAATAGTCACTGAATACCAGGCAGCCGTTAATCCTGTATTGTCTTTAACCGTTGCGCCGTTGCTCCATAAATAACGAAATGGCGAAGTTCCGCCAGTTACAGTAGTTACGATGGAGCCGCTATTGCCTCCATTGCACAACACAGGCGATACAGTTCCAGTGAGCGAAAGCGCCTCCGGCTGGGTAATTTCCCAATTATTACTTGCCTTGCAGTTATTCGCATCGGTTATTGTTACAGTAAACCAACCTACTGTTAATCCTGTTATCTCGTTCCCTGTGGCGCCGTTGCTCCATAAATATTGAAATGGCGAAGTTCCCCCACTAACTGTTACAAGGATTGATCCGGAATTACCTCCATTACACAAAACATTAGATAACGTCCCGTTGATCGCAGTTGCATCCGGCTGGGTAACTTTATAACTTCCATCTGTCTGACAAAAATTAGCATCGGTTATTGTCACAGTAAACCATCCTGCTGAAAGCCCTGTGATCTCTTTCAAAGTTGCCCCGTTGCTCCATAAATATTTATAGGGCGAAGTAGCGCCGCTTACTGTAACGGCAATGGATCCGTTATTTCCCCCATTACAAACTACCGGAGTTGCCACCCCGGTGAGCGAGAACGCATTCGGTTGTATAACTTCCCAACTATTGCTGATCTGGCAAGTGTTAGCGTCGGTTATTGTCACAATATACCAACCTGCCAATAATCCGCTGACATCTTCAACCGTTGCGCCGTTGCTCCATAAGTATTTATATGGAGAAATTCCGCCGCTAACCGTAATTCCGATGGAACCGGTATTACTTCCATTGCATAAAACAGGATATGCCGTTCCGCTGAGTGAAAGCGCTTCCGGCTGGGTAATTTCCCAACTTCCGCTGGTCTGGCACGTATGCGCATCGGTTATGGTAACAGTAAACCAGCCCACAGTTAGCCCGGCGATATCTTTAACTGTTGCGCCGTTGTTCCATGAATACTGATATGGCGAAGTTCCTCCGCTAACAGTAACTTCAATGGATCCGTTACTGCTTCCCCGGCACAACACAGGCGACGCAATTCCATTGAGAGTAAGTATATCCGGCTCAGTAACCTCCCAACTACTGTTGATTTGGCATGTGTTCGCATCAGTCACAGTTACCGAGTACCAACCACTCGCTAAGCCGGCTATATCTTGTGTTGTTTCCCCGGTGTTCCAGAGGTACAAATAGCCAGGCGTACCGCCTGAAACCGTCAGGTCTAAGGCTCCGTTGGCATCGCCGTGGCAGAGTGGTGGCGATTCTGTAACGCTGAGGGTGATCCCTTCAGGTTGATTAACTGTCCATTGGCTTGTATTTGGACAACCCAAAACGTCCCTCACAGTAACTGAATAATCACCGGCAGAAAGCCCGCTGACATCTTGAGTTGACTGCCCATTGCTCCATGTATATTCATAGGGATAGGTTCCTCCGCTTACCGTGAGATCTACGGACCCGTTAGTAGCTCCGTTGCAGATTAAAGATGTGACGCTACCGGCAACTGTAAGTGGCGCTTCAGGTTCGATCAAACACCAGTTGCCAGAAGCATGGCACCCGTTGATGTCAGTTATAGTCACGGTATAACACCCCGCAAAAAGGCAGCAGGGCAGATTTTGAGTTGTCTGACCATTACTCCATTCGTATGTATATGTAAAAGGGGGAGTGCCTCCGGAAACCGTAATTAATATAGCGCCATTGTCTGCGCCATTGCAGGAAGGATTTCTTGGGGCGGCATGGACTATTTCCAGTACTGCCGGCTGTGTAACTTCCCAACTGCCGGTAGATGCCAGAGAAGTCGCTTCTGTAACGGTTACAGAATACCAACCTGCCGCTAATCCGCTGATATCTTCTGTAGTTGCCCCGGTACTCCATAAATAGGTATATGGCGGCATTCCTGCAATTACTGTGAGGTCTATTGAGCCATTACTATCACCATGGCATAATGCAGGCGTTGGTAAACCAAGCAGGATTGGAGCCGCATCCTGTGAAATTACTTTCAAAGTTATAAATGTAAAAACAATCCAAAGAAACAACGTAGATTTTTTCATGGGTTTTGATTTTATTAATGTTTATATAGTTTTATACATGAAATTCAGGTGAGTTCAATTTTAGTGCAAATATTAAATCGCCCGAAGCAAATATAATAATTTCGACGTTCACGCCGAAAATAATTATACTGCGAACAGTGTAAATTGTAACATTCTGAATGTAAATACCAAACCTTTAATGCCGCTCTACTGAACTATTTCCAATAGAAATTTTAAAACCGACAGGTTCCTGTGGCTCATTTTTCTTTTCAATCAATTGTCTGATCGTTTCAAAAATCATTTGGATACTTTCGTTATGTTCTGAGTCTATCGTTTGTAGTTCCTCAATTTTGAGGGCAAGGTCCCTTTTTGTTTCTATAAATTTTCTCATCTGGACAAATGCCCGCATAATGGCAATATTAACATTGACAGCCTTTTCTGAATTTAGGATTCCAGAGAGCATGGCAACGCCTTGTTCGGTAAAGGCAAATAATTGATAGCGGGATCCTCCCCAACTTGAGGTCGCAATTTGCGACCTCAAGTTTCGGCTTTCCTCCTGTGTCAACTCAAACATAAAATCCGTCGGAAATCTGTTTCTGTTCCGCCTTACTGCCTCTTTCAGGCGTTTAACTTCTACGCCATATAATCCAGCCAGATACTGGGAAACCGGGACGGCATACCCAAACACATTAACCCTCTTTAAATCCCCGCCTAAAAAAGACAAGTGGGATACGGTATTACAATTCAATGGTTGAGCCCACTCCGAAAAGGAAACAATTTGGACTAAAGTCCAGTAACTATCTGGTTATCAATTGCCACTACCTTAAGGTAGTGGCAATTCAAGTTGCTGATATACCGGGCTTTAGCCAAATTTTGTTTTTTCTAAACACAAAAATTTTAATAAAATGAGTACAAAAGCTGTATCTCTTCCTTCCAGATTGATTCGTCGGGAGTTTCAAGAATCAATGGAATATTGTCGAATCTCGCGTCGTGAATGAGCCATTTGAATACTTCAATTCCCAGTGCGCCTTTTCCCAGGCTTTCATGCCGGTCAACCCGGCTGCCCAGCCCCTTTTTCGAATCATTGATGTGCATACCTTTCAGGAATTGTAAACCCACCACCTCATCGAAATGGCTGAAAGCAGAAGCAAATCCATTTTTTGTAGAAATGTCGTAACCAGCGGCAAAGGAGTGGCAGGTGTCAATGCAAATGCCTACCCGGCTCTTATCTTCAACATGATCAATAATGAACCGCAACTGTTCGAATTTAAATCCGAGGTTGCTGCCCTGCCCCGCTGTATTCTCGATGACGGCAATCACCCCTTTGGTTTTATCAAGCGTAATATTTACCGACTCTGCAATGCGGAGAAGGCATTCTTCATCAGTGATTTTTCCGAGCGAACCTCCGGGATGGAAATTTAGCCTGTCGAGACCAAGTTGCTCACAACGTTGCATCTCGTCAAGAAAGGCTTCACGCGATTTGTCAAGTCCCTCCTGTTCGGGATGACCCAGGTTAATGAGATAACTATCGTGCGGCAGTATCTGGAAAGGTTTGAAATCGAATTTTTCACAATTATCCCTGAATAGTTTGATACTCGTTTTTGTCAATGGCGACGATTTCCATTGACGCTGGTTCTTCGTAAACAAGGCAAAAGCTGTCGCTCCGATATCATGGGCATTAACAGGGGCGTTCTCAACGCCACCCGACGCGCTTACATGGGCTCCGATATATTTCATATAGTCTGAAGTTTTATATTATTCTGTAAATTTATTGTTTTTTCAATGATAATCCATACCGTAAAAAATGTCAAAACTTAAAACAAGCGTAAGACTCGCACTTTTCACAATAAATTAACAAAAATGGGTAGATGAGTTTAAATGGTATTCTGTACTTTTGTCCAAACTTAAAAACCATGAAAAACATTATAAACTTATCCATTTTATTAATACTTCCTGTCATTTTAAATGCACAGATAGCGCTGACTCATAGCAACAATGCTATATTAGCCGGTGATTCTTCGAAATACTCCGAAATTTCATTTATCGAACCTGGTATTCCGGGAGCCGATCGAATATGGGATTTTTCAAACCTGCAATTTACCGGAAAAACACCGGTAAGCAAGGCTATGACTCAGGCGGCGAACAAACCTGACGGATTTAACGACTATAACCTGGTTCTAAATGACAATGGCTATGAATACTATTTATCTGTTGATGAAAACGGATATCAGGAAAAAGGTTATGTGAATAAGGATAATAAAATGAGCATGATCTATACTGATCCAATTAATAAAATGCGGTTTCCGTTAAAGTTTGGAGATACATATTCCGATCCTTTTTCGGGAGTTGCATGGTATGATGAGCGAAACAGGATTGATTTAACCGGCGATTATACGGTAGAAGCCGACGCTTTTGGAACACTGATTCTTCCTGACCGTCTGTTGAAGGATGTCTTACGCGTAAAAACTGTCAGGAAAGGTTTGCAGATCGGCGTTTGCGGTTCGCTGGTTTCCAACGTCACTAAATATTTCTGGTATGCGCGCGGATACAAATATCCTGTTTTAAGTACAAGCGAGCTGCAACTTACGCAAGGAGGAAACCAACCTACCTATACCCGGTCGGCTTTTTTGAATCTTAATCAAACCAACGCCGGAAACTCGATTGGCGGAATCAATAACTCTGATGATCAAAACAAGAAAGAAGGAATATCTGTAATAATGTTCCCAAATCCATTTTCAGAAAAAATCACATACAATTATTTCCTCAGAAAATCGCTCAGCGTATCGGTCGAATTGTATGATATCACCGGCAGTAACCGTCTCCTGATAATAAAAAACCAATCTCAAACGGAGGGACTGCATACCGGCGATCTTGACGGAATAGCATTGGGATTAACTCCCGGCGTTTATTATGTCCGTTTTACCTTCGATAAACAGGTGGTTGTTCGTAAAATCGTGAAAATTAATTCGTAATCTGTACTTCTTGTTGATGTGGATATTACAAAGCGGAACACTCCAAATCTTTAATACCACGAAAGCCTGCGGCAAAAGGTGTAATTTTGAAGAATTATTTTGCTAAACTGTTTTATTCATAAACAGTGATGAAATTTGTCTTTCTCTGTGGAACTCTGTGATCCTTCAGTGTACTTCTGTGAAACCTTTTTATAATTGCACATAGATTCACAGAGGTTTCTCAGAGAAATAAGGTAAAAAAAATGAGTGAACTTTTGACGATAAAGGAAGCGAGTGTTTGGGCGTCAGAACATCTTAAAAAAGATGTGACAACTTCTAACATTTCTTATTTGGTTAGCTATGGGAAGATTAGAAGGACGGGGGATAGTGGAAATTCTTTAATTAGAAAAGACGACTTATTAAAATATTACGAATCGTTTTATGGCAAAAGAGAAGTGAACTGGAAAGAGCAATTAGGCAGCGACTTGAACTGGCATCTTTCATTTGACTACCTGAAAGAAACAGATACAACAAAACATATTCACAGATTACATCCATACAAGGGAAAATTTATTCCACAACTTGTAGAATATTTTCTTGACGACCACATAGACGAATTCAAAAAAGAAACTTACTTCAAGAAAAACGATATTGTTCTCGACCCATTTTGCGGAAGCGGAACAACCCTTGTTCAAGCAAATGAATTAGGCATTAATGCTGTTGGTATTGATATTTCAGCATTCAACACTCTTATTTCAAATGCAAAAATTACCAAGTATAATTTATCTGATGTGCAAATTGAATTGAATAATATTTCACGTCATCTCAGGCAATTTATTGTGGACATTTCAAACATTAAATTTGAAGAAAGGCTTTTGGAAGAACTGAATATTTTGAACAACAAATATTTTCCTTCACCTGAATTCAAGCATTGGCTTAAGGACGAAAAGATAAATGAGTTTGAATATGCAGAAGAAAAAGTTAAAGAGTTTCAACCAATCTTTGACAAGTTGGTTGCTGAATTCAATATTCAAATAAAGCAAACCTCACAAGAGACATTTTTGGATAAATGGTATTTACAACCAGTAAGAAAGGAAATTGATTTTGTTTTTGAGTTGGTAAAGAAGATTAATAACCCATCAACAAAAAAAATAATCAGTATAATTTTAAGCAGAACAGTTAGGTCATGCAGAGCAACCACTCATGCCGACCTGGCAACATTACTTGAACCGATTTCAAATATTTATTATTGTTCCAAACATGGAAAAGTTTGTAAACCACTTTTCTCTATTTACAGTTGGTGGGTACGGTATGCAAAAGACACAATAAAAAGATTGGTTGAGTTTGATAGATTGCGGACAAACACAAATCAATTCTGCTTGACAGGAGATTCAAGAAGCATCAATATCTTTGAAAAACTTGAAAAGAAATTTTCAACGTTCGGACAAATTGCAAGAGAGAAAAAAATAAATGGAATTTTTTCTTCACCGCCATATGTTGGATTGATTGATTATCATGAACAACATGCTTACGCATACGACTTGTTTGGTTTTGAAAGACACGATGAATTAGAAATCGGACCACTTTCAAAAAAACAGACGAAGGAAGCGCAGCGACTTTACACAAAAGGAATTTCAGCGGTACTAAACAATTGCAAGCAATTTTTAGCGCACGATTACAATATCTTTCTTGTTTCCAACGACAAGTTCAATTTATATCCTACCATTGCTGAAAACGCAGAAATGAAAATTGTAAATCAATTCAAGCGACCAGTATTAAACAGAACAGAGAAAGACAAAGCTGCTTACTCTGAAATTATTTTTCATTTAAAATCAAAATAGACAATGGAAGAAATTAATATTGACAAAATAATCTATCAACTCACAGTTGAAGATTTGCAGAATGTTGCTAACGAAGAATTGAATAGAGATTTAACAGAAAGTGAAATTAAATTACTCGAAGAAAAAATTGGGAATTATGTTGATTTTTATACAGCAATTCGTAATGCGATTATTCAAAATATCACATAGAAATGGCATTAGAAAAAAACCATAAAGAAGAAATTGTTGAAACAATTAAAGTTTGTTTACGACAAAAATTTTTGAATTACAAACCTGAAACTGAGAATATGCCTTTTCATTATCGTTTGTTAGGCAAAGATAGGATGGCTTTATTTTCATTTCTTCAATCATTAAACACTACTTTCGGAATTTCAATCTATGAGCCTGTTGCAAAAGAATTAGCGAAAGGAATTTTCAAAGAAGTTCAAACGCAATATGTTCTTGGAAAAATCATTACTGACCAGGCACAAAATGAAATTCAGGAAATCATGAATGATTTATCTGTTGGAGGTAATGTAAATAAAATAGAAGAAACTGAAAGAATTAGAAAAGTTGCTCAAAAAGGAATTGAAAAAACACTTAAATCAGTCAAAGTTGATTTATTCCTTGTTTCAAATTCGGATGAAATTTTCATGTTTGATTTAAAAACTGTAAAACCGAACAAAGGTGATTTTATTTCTTACAAACGCAATATGCTTGAATGGTTGGCTGTTTATTTTTTCCAACATCCCAAAGCAAAAGTCAATACACTTATATCAATACCATACAATCCCTACGAACCCAAACCTTATGCACGATGGACTATGAAAGGAATGCTTGATTTGAACAGAGAAGTAATGGTTGCCCATGAGTTTTGGGATTTCCTTTCAGGAGAAGGTACATATTCCGACTTACTTGACTGTTTTGAAAAAGCAGGAATTGAGTTACGACCAGAGATTGACGCCTACTTTGCAAAATTTAATAAGTAGCGAAAAGCTCAAGACAATGTAATTTTTTCAGGAAACTCGATATACTACAAATTTAAAAAATAAAAGGGAAGCAGATTACTAACATATTGCCCTCTGATAACTTTAAAAATAATCCAGGCGAAAAGCTATACCAAAAACAACGCCCGGCTTTAGTCGGCGGCAAACATTCTGACAATGAAAATCACTAAAACTCAAATTACCAACGCCCTCCGGCATGTTGACGACCCCGATCTGAAAAAGGATCTGATTACCCTCAACATGATTGAAAATATCACAATTGACGGAAATAAAGTAAAATTCGATGTTGTGCTTACAACGCCGGCATGCCCGCTGAAAAACCAGATCAGGCAGGCTTGTCTCGATGCGATTCATGAGTTTGTTAATCCCTTGCTGGATGTAGAAATCGAAATGACGTCGAGAGTGACCACACTACGACGCGAGGCAGACGCAATGCTGAAAAATGTGAAAAACATAATTGCTGTGGGTTCAGGCAAAGGAGGCGTAGGCAAATCAACCGTTGCCGTGAACCTCGCCGTGGCGCTCGCGAAAACAGGCGCCCGTGTCGGACTTATTGACGCTGATATTTACGGACCTTCCATTCCTATGATGTTCGGAATGTTGGATGAACATCCTACAGGATTCGACAGAGATGGAAAAACATATATTTATCCATTAGAGCGGCTTGGAGTTAAAATTCTGTCCATCGGTTTCTTTGTTGATCAGTCAAAGGCATTGATCTGGCGTGGACCTATGGCGTCAATGGCGCTCAGGCAGCTTTTCACCGACGCTGAATGGGGAGAACTTGATTACATGGTAATTGATCTTCCTCCCGGAACCGGCGATATTCCGCTCACTTTGATTCAGGACTTTCCGCTCACAGGCGCCATCATTGTTAGTACCCCCCAGCAGGTTGCCATCGCAGATGTGCGAAAAGCAGCCGATATGTTCAGAAACGACAAGATCAATATCCCGATTCTTGGGTTGGTTGAAAATATGTCTTATTTTTCCCCCCCGGATAATTCTGAAAAAAGATATGCAATTTTCGGACAAGGCGGCTGTAAAAAACTTGCCGAAGAACTGAATGTCCCTTTGCTTGCTCAACTACCGATAGTTTCTGCTATTGCCGATTCCGGCGACGCTGGCAATCCGATAACAGAGGATGATGAATCGCCTGTAACCGCTGTCTTCATTAACCTTGCCGAAAATGTAGCCCAACAAATAGCTATAACCAATGCAATCAGGGAAACCTTCAGTGGGGGAGTTTAACAACCATTTACCATAAATGTCCACTTTTTCAACTGCTTACCAATCCATTCAATCCATTCAATCCATTCAATCCTCAACAATATGTTTCAAAACGAAGAGCTCATTTCAAAAGTAAAAAATGTAATCGAACAGATCCGTCCTTATCTCCAATCCGACGGCGGCGATGTGGAATATGTAAATATAACCGAGGATAACACGGTCAATATCCGGCTTCTCGGTATGTGCGGAAATTGCCCGCATAGCCGTATGACATTAAAAAACGGGATTGAAGCTGCTGTGGTTAAGGCAATTCCGGAAATCAAGTCCGTAGAATCTGTGTAATCGCCATTATTTCTGAATCTTAATCACTTTAACTGTGGGAAATGGTTTTTGCCCATTCACTGATTTAAGAAAATAGATGCCCGGTTGAAGATTGATTTCATTCAGATTAAGTTCAAAATGCGATTCTCCTTTGGGTTGAATGACTGTTTTGGTGATTATTGTTTTCCCGGCAATATTGATTAACTCGAAATTAATTTCACCATTAACGGCTTCGCTGAAATCAATACAAAGCTTATTGATAAATGGATTTGGATAAACGGATATATTGCAGGCATTGGTTTGTTTTCCCGAAGCAATTTCGTTTACAGATATTGGAGAATCTCCCCATTGCAAATTAATGAGTTTGTTGTTTCCTGTTCCGTTGAAAGTCATCTCCTGTAATCCGGTTGCAGCTACATTGCTAAAATTCTGGTCAGCCTGAATGACGAGCGTAAGCGCATTTGTCCGCATCTTCGCTGGAGCTGCCGAATAATCAACGGTAATAGTCAGTACATTTCCCGAAAGTGAATAGTTTACCAGGCTATTATCTCTTACTCTAAGGTATTCATAAACGTCCTGAGTTGGACTCATCCATACGTTATCGGAACCGGTTATACCATACTGTTGCGCTATATTTTCCATATAAAACCGGAATAACGGAAAAAGTAAGCTGGCGCCCGACGACTGAAATCCTACATGATGTGTGAAATCACTCCACCAAAAATGTGCGCCATTTACACTCCTTGAGGCAACAGTATCTATTTTTTGCATAATATTGGCGGTATTCTGGTTGGCGTCGCTTACCAACATTTTATACAATGTAAAATTGCTGAAATCTATTGGCTGATCAACCGGGTAACCATCCGGAGAACCGTTATAAGCGCCGTTGTTCCCTGTCACGCTAAGCATCCCGTTTGCAAATGCAGGGATTACATAATTCTGGTCGCCCGCAGGAGGAACAAAGTGCGAAAGGTCAATTCCGCATTTGGATTTTACATAGGAAGTATTCTGAGTTACCTGATAAACATAGTCAATTGCAGTATCGTTAGCTGCATGTGAATAGCTATGGTTTAAAACATTCCAGCCTGCGTTATACATCGTTGTCAGTTGATCCCATGTTACATAACCTGGTGTGTTTACGTGCAGGTCGGTACCTGCTGAGTTAACAGAATACCAGGATAAACCTGCGCTAAATGGAATTGCATTTCCACAGCCATCGCTATAGAAATAGCCAGGATATATCGTATCGTTTCCAGTTACCAAGCCCCCATTAAGCAAAGGAAAAGCAGCGGTGTACGCGTCAATGAGACCATCATCAAGAATAAAACTATAGGCAAATGCTTTGTTATAGCGTAAAGCTGATTTTCCGACAGTAATGTTAGTTGGCGGCACATCGAATGTGACTGTAAGAGTAATAATGTTCGATGAATTGAACTTTGGAACCTGTTGAGCATAGACTGAAATGCCTATAAACATCACAATAACAAAGAGTGATGATAACTTCATGTTGTTGTTATTTTAGTTGTTTTTACCGGTTAATCCTCGCTGCGATAGCAAATTGCATAAAATAGGTTTCAATCGTCAGGTCATCTGAAATGAACAGAGCTTGAAGAAATTGATCCCTGGCGCGCAATACTTCTTTGGTCCTGTGCGATTTGTTTATAACCAGCAATTCCACTGTTGCATCAAACAAGTCCAATGCCCTGGTTAATGCAGCCTGAAAATCTTCACCCTTTCGCTTTTGTTTCAGCGTCCGTCCTGCTTCAGTTCCAATATTCCCCATTTGGTCGAGAATCGTTAACTGTTTCCATCGTTCACGATCAACCGAGTAAAAAGGTTTGTCTTTGGTTTCCATCCAGGATTATTATTTGCTTACTTTACGCAAAACAAGGTTGATGATACGTTTTTTAATTTCCTCGTTTTCAACACCTCTCGACATGTTATGCTGCCTCGGGCGGATATTAATCATCGAATCAAATTCAATAAATTCATCCGATCGGAATTTTTGCGGATAGAGGTTGATTCCCCAAAGATCTTTTTGATTTGATCCCTGTTCAAGCAGCAATTGTTCCTGGTCAACATGTAACTCCGAGTCAACTATCAGAACGTCGCGTTCAATATCAACAACAGCTTTAACCATGTCTCCATACATTGACGCCGCCATGTCGTTAAGTTCTGATAGCGTAATTAACCCGACTTCTGTCATCTGATTATCGTTTTTACGGCTTATTTTTTTGATGTCGGAATTTGAGCAGTATCAAATACCACCTGCTTTGGGCAGCATTTCATCATACTGTCGGTTGAAATGCATCCGGGTTTTGGAGAACACATTTCCTTCCCCATGCCTTGTGGGCAACAAAGACCACCCTTCATGCCTTGGCGACAATCTTTCATCATCAATCTACAAATGTAAGACAAAGGAAGCAATAATGAAAAATAAATATATGGTGTTATACCCAGCGCTCATTTAACTTATTATCAGTTTTCCGTCCATCGTCACAAGTATCTCATTTAGAAATCAAACCTGTCAGTGTTTGCAAGACCTGACAGAGCCAGTAGGCTTTGTTTCTACAAACATTTCATCCCTGAAAAAGGCAGCTTAGATAGCCATCCGGATACTCATAATTTTTATTAATTTCGCATATTATAAAAAATCAATCCGATGTTAAAAAAAATAACTATTACGCTGGTTCTTGCCGCATCATTTATCCTCGTATTTACAGGTTGTAACCGGCAACCGGGCGGTATAGTATCCGCCATTAGTTCAGAAGATTCCCTACTCAAAGTAAAAATCGGCGAGTATATTTCGGTTAAACTCACCACAGATCTTACAACACTGAGTGAAAAGGAAAAACAGATGATCCCTATACTGATAGAAGTGGCAGGGATTGTTGACGGTTTGTATTGGGAACAAACGCTGGGAGATAAGAAAGCCTTTCTTGATACCATTCAGGATTCACTTATGCGTCAGTTTGCTGAAATAAATTATGGTCCATGGGAACGGTTGAACGGCAACAAACCCTTCATTCCCGGATTTGGCGAAAAACCTGCAGGCGTAATGTTCTATCCGTCGGATATGACCAAAGAAGAGTTTGAAAAATGGAATGATAAAAACAAAACCAGCCAATATACGGTGATCCGGCGGAACGATGACAAATCTTTGAAAGCGGTTTGGTACCATGAAGCATACCGGGAAAAAATCACCCGCGCTTCTGAATTATTAAAAAAAGCAGCCACGCTGGCAGAAGATCCAGGTTTGAAGAAATACCTTGAACTTCGCGCCGAAGCATTCCTCACCGACGATTATTTTGCAAGCGATATGGCATGGATGGAGATGAAAAATAATACCATTGATTTCGTCATCGGTCCAATCGAAAATTATGACGATGAACTTTTTGGTTACAAAACAGCTTACGAAGGCGCGGTGTTGATAAAGGATAAGGATTGGAGCCTGAAACTTGCAAAGTTTGCCTCATTTCTGCCCGAATTGCAGCAAAACCTTCCGGTTGACGCCAAATATAAGAAAGAGAAACCGGGTACCGATTCCGACCTGAACGCTTACGATGTAGTTTTTGTTTCAGGAAACTCAAACAAAGTGAGCAAAACCATCGCAATTAATCTCCCGAATGATGAAAAGGTACAGCTTGCAAAGGGTTCGCGCCGCCTTCAACTTAAAAATGCAATGCGCGCCAAATTCGACTATATTCTTTTACCTATAGCCAATGTTCTGATTGATTCTTCACAGCGTGGCAATGTAAAGTTCGACGCCTTTTTCTCGAATGTGATGTTCCATGAAGTGGCGCACGGACTTGGCATTAAAAACACCATCAACGGAAAAGGAAATGTCCGTACAGCTTTGAAGGAGAAGTATTCATCTTTTGAGGAGGCAAAAGCTGATATCCTCGGACTTTTTATGACCACTCAACTTATTGCAAAGGGTGAGGTTAAGGATATTACCGCTGAGGATTGTTTTGTGACTTACATGGCAGGATTGATTCGCTCGGTTAGATTCGGGGCTGCCAGCGCTCATGGTAAAGCCAACATGATGTGCTTTAATTTCTTTGCCGATAATGGCGCGTTTGAACGCGGAGCAAATGGAACATACAAAGTCAACTTTGAGAAAACCCGCGAAGCCATGAATAAATGGGCTGCCATGGTTCTGAAGTTTGAAGGCGATGGCGATTACGATGGCGCCAGCGCATACCTTGAAACCAATGGAAAAATCAAGGAGGCGTTGCAAACCGATCTCGAAAGACTCAGAACTGCTAATATCCCCTTAGACATTGTTTACGAGCAGGGAACTGCGGTATTGGGGTTGTAGTTTGGAATGATGGATTGAAAGGATTGAAGGATCGGCAACTTGAATTGCCCCGACCTTCAGGTCGGGGATATGGAAACTAAGAAACCCACTGGGCTTTAGCCCAAAATCAATAGTTTTTAGACTGGACTCAATTATATAAAGCAGGCTAAATAAAAATAAATATTTTAACCACTGAAATTAATATCCGAAAACAATGGCAGAGAACCTTCAGGAAAAAGCCAATGAAATCCTTGATAAGGCGCAATTGGCATCAGCAGAATTTCATCAATACAATCAGGAACAAACCGACCTGATTGTTGAGGCAGTATTTAAAGCGGGCTTTAATAATCGGGTGAAACTTGCAAAAATGGCGCAGGAGGAGACCGGAATGGGCAAGTGGGAGAACAAAGTAATTAAGAACGTTCTCGCTACGCAATTGGTTTATGAAAGTATCAAAAATGAAAAGACAGTGGGGGTTATCTCTTTTGATCCCAAAACAGGAATAACGGAGATAGCTCAGCCATTAGGACCCATCCTTGCGGTAATTCCGGTTACGAATCCTACCTCAACAACAATGTTCAAAATCCTGATCTGTTTAAAATCGCGCAATCCGATCATCATCAGCGCCCATCGCGGAGCTGCTAAATCGTGTACCGAAACAGTGCGGATTTGCTATGAGGCAGCTCTTGCAGCCGGCGCCCCGGAAGATTGTATCCAGATGATCTCCTCTGGCAGCAGAGACTTCACCCAAACAATCATGGCTCATCCAAAGATCGCTCTTATACTGGCAACCGGTGGAACGGGACTGGTGAAGGCAGCCTATAGTTCGGGAAACCCGGCTATTGGCGTAGGACCTGGGAATGTGCCTGTTTTTATTGATGAAAGCGCCGACATTGCATTTGCCGTTGAGAATATTATCTCCTCTAAAACTTTTGATAACGGAACCATCTGCGCAAGCGAACAGGCTATCGTTGTTATTGATACAATTGAAAAACGGGTGCGGGATGAGTTCGAAAAACAACACTGCTATTTCCTGAATCCCGAAGAGATAAAAAAAGTGGAAAAGATCGCAATTGTGCCTGAAACGATGAGTATGAGTCCTTTTGTTGTCGGACAGCCGGTTTCGGTTATTGCAGCCAAAGCCGGAATAACCGTTCCGGAAGGGACAAAAATCCTGTTGGCTAAACTTGATGGCATTGGAAAAGATTTTCCGCTGTCGGTTGAAGTGCTTGCTCCAATTCTTGCCTTTTACTCTGCCAATGATTACAATACCGCCGTAAACATGTGTATTGACCTGAATTACCTTGGCGGAATCGGTCACAGCGCGTGCATTTATGCCAACGATGAAAAGCGCATCATGGAATATTCAGAATTGCTGAATGCCGGGCGAATTCTGGTAAATACGCCTACATCGCAAGGCGCCGTTGGCTATTTTTTCAACCACCTTGCGCCATCGCTCACATTGGGCTGTGGAACCGGAGGAAAAAATATCACAACCGAAAACATAACGGCAAAAAATCTGCTCAATATTCAGCGCGTCAGCCGCCGAATGCCTAACGAATTGTGGTTCAGCCATGACCATTCAAAGTATTACGACGAATCGCTCGGCGCCGATGAAATTATGAAAGAATATTATAAAAATCATTAATCTTTAAATTTATGGTAACGTTTAATTATAACCCCGACAATAAAGTCTTTACAGTAACTTTTGTTGGAAGGATGGACACGCTCGCCGTCCAGAAAATAAGTGAAATAATGCAGGTTAATCTTCCTGCGAAAGACGAAAAATATGAAGAAAAAATTGTGTTTGACCTGAACGAAGTTGATTATATTTCGTCTTCCTTCATCCGCATTTGTGTCAACGTTGCAAAACAGACCAAATCCGGACAATTTTCTATCGCTCATTGTCAGCCATTTATTAAGAAAACATTTAAGATATCGGGTCTCGATGAGCTTCTGAATGTAACCTGAAAACCATTTTTGCTTTTCAATCATCCTTTCCGAATTTCCCCTGTAGAAACCGAATTTATACCCGGTCGAAGCATAGTTGAAAATTGTCATTAGGAAAAAAGCGCATGATTCTAAGAACCGAAAAAATTGTTAAAAAATATCGTAAACGCACCGTTGTCAATGAAGTTTCCGTTGAACTTAAACAAGGTGAAATAGTTGGGTTACTTGGTCCGAACGGCGCCGGCAAAACAACTTCGTTTTACATTATCGTTGGACTGATCAAGCCGCTTTCGGGTAATGTTTTCCTTGACGACGTCAATATTACCCGCGAACCGATGTATAAGCGCGCCCAGCGTGGCATCAGCTATTTGCCTCAGGAAGCTTCGATTTTCAGAAAACTAAGCGTGGAAGATAACATCAAGGCAATCCTCGAATTTACTGGTCTTTCCAAAGATCGGCAGAAAGAGCGGCTCGAAAAGCTTCTCGATGAATTTGGACTACAGCATGTCAGAAAAAGCGACGGAATTACCCTTTCGGGCGGCGAGCGAAGAAGGTGCGAAATTGCGCGGTCGCTTGCGGTTGATCCTAAGTTTGTTTTACTTGACGAACCGTTTGCCGGAATTGATCCCATCGCCGTTGAGGATATTCAACAAATCGTTACCCGACTGAAAGAAAAAAATATCGGGGTTCTTATTACCGACCATAATGTACACGAAACTCTCAGTATAACCGACCGTTCTTATCTGCTTTTCGAAGGCTCCATTCTGCGTGCGGGAACCGGCAAGGAGCTTGCCGATGATCCCCATGTGCGTAAGGTTTATCTTGGACAGAATTTTGAACTGCGCTAATCGCTTATGTAATTCTGAAAAAATATTGACAGTAATACATACAACACGATAATAGCCGGAATAGCGCTAAGGAAAAAGAGTAAAAACAGTATGACTGAACTGATCAGAAGGATATATCTCAGTTCATTTCCTTTCCATTTCAGATTTTTAAATTTCATGGAGAAGATTCTGAAATCGGAGATTAGCAGATAAGAAAAGAAAACGGCGAGCAAAGTTAAAACCCTTGTATTTGAGAAGAAGGAAACCAGAAAATCAAGATGAATCAGGGCGAACAATTGTGGCTGAACATACAAAACCAAAGGGATTGAGGCAAAAAACAAAGCGTTTGCCGGAGTTGGCATTCCGATAAAATTTACTTCCTGACGCAGATCAATGTTGAATTTTGCCAGCCTCAAAGCCGAACAAACCGGTATCAGCATTGCAAAGTATGGAGTTATGTGCATCTGTTCCATAATATTGCAACTTCCGGCGCAATTCGCCGAAATCATTCTGAAAATCATAATTCCAGGAGCAACGCCAAAGGAAACCATATCTGACAAAGAATCGAGCTGTTTCCCCAGTTCAGAATGGGCTTTCAGTAACCGGGCTGCATTCCCGTCGAGAAAATCAAACACAGCGGCAATGAAAATAAATATGGATGCCGTGACATAATTCCCTTGCATGGTCATGATAAGTGAAATCAGACCACTGAAAAGGTTCATGGTTGTAAGGGCGTTCGGGACGTACTGCTTAAATTTCATATTCTGGTAATTTATGCAAAGTTACCTTATTATTTAAACATCGGAAAGCGGTAAAAATTTTTCTCTACTTTTGCCACTTCAAAACTCCACCATAATATTAATAAAACCAGTTAGTTATCTTATAAACATCGTATTATGAAAACATTGCAACGAACCACATTTCTCTTTGGCTTATTTTTCCTTTTGCTTTCGGGCGCGCTCAGGGCACAGTTCACTATTTCAGGCGAATTCAGACCGCGATTCGAATATCGCGACGGTTATACGAAACTAAGGGATTCCAGTAAAACGCCATACCTCGCTATTCTTGGGCGCAACAGACTGATTTTTGATTACAAAAACGATCAGTTTACCGCCAGGTTTTCTATCCAGCAGGCTTATGTATTTGGCGAGAATAACTACTCGTCGGATACAATTACCAGAAACACCATCAACATTTATGAAGGCTGGTTCAGGTATAGTTTTGCCAAAGGTTTTGCCATAAAAGTCGGGCGTACCGAGTTGGTTTATGATGATGGGAGGTTGCTCGGAAATTCCAATTGGGGTCCAAAAGGCGCGTCGCATGATGTTGCCATTGCGCAATGGGAAAACGAATCAAAAGGATACCGCGGCGATTTCGGTTTTGCCATTAATAATACTGCGCCGGCGTCGGCTTTTCTCGCCTCATACCCGTTGAAAAATTACAAATACATGGCATATCTGTATGAACAAAAGAAATTCTACGGAGATAAACTTACTATCAGTTTCCTCGGAATACTGGATGTTATGCAAAAACCAAACAGCGTAAATAAAATTTTGCGCAACGATACGCTATATGTTGTAAATACCAATCACGACACCATTGGAACTACTGTCATTCCTACAATTACGCCAGTTACTACATCCTATCCAACTCAACTGTATGGAAGGTTAACCAAATCAACCGCATTCTCAACATTATACCCAACCAGTCATGGGTTTTATGGATATATGGATATGTTTTCGTCCTTAATGACCACTGGCGAGGGCGCCGGATTGACCGACCTGTATGCGCGAGCTACATTTAAACTGGGCGGAAAAACTTCACTTGAGGCAACCTACAGGTATTTTGGTCTGGCACAGGGATATCTTCCCATTACGATAAGTAAACCAGGGGAAGTTCCTTATATTGCAGTTAAAAAACACCTCGGATCGGAAATTGATTTAATGGCGATATACAAACCGGTTAAAAACTTTGAGATAAATGCCGCCTATTGTTTTTTTATTCCAACCTCAACAATGGAGCGACTGAATAGTTTGAAAGAGGGTACGAGCAAATGGGCTCAGTATGCCTACATCATGTTAACCTACAAACCTAACTTCTTTACTTCCGAAAAACACTGATATTTCAATGTGCGCCAAGTATCCGAAAGAAACTGTATGAATGATCCAACCCAAATCAGAATTGCAGATTATCACTATAATCTACCGGAAGACCGGATTGCGCAATTTCCGTTGCAGGAAAGAGATGAATCTAAACTTCTGATTTACCGGAACCGGCAGATTAGTCAGGATGTGTTTTCCAATATCGCCTGCCATCTTCCCGAACATAGTTTATTGGTATTCAATAATACCCGCGTTATCCGTACCCGTCTCATATTTCACAAGTCCACCGGCGCGGCTGTTGAAATATTCTGTCTTGAGCCTCTCGCTCCGTCAGCAGAATTGCAAACAGCATTCCTGCAAAAATCAGGAACAACCTGGAAATGTTTAATTGGCAACCTCAAAAGATGGAAAACCGGAACGCTTATCCTTCAGGTTATCAGCGAGGGACAAACTTATAATCTTTCAGCTACCAGAACTTCCGATTTGAAAGATGGCAGTCATAGCGTCCTGTTTGAATGGGACCCTCCGGAAATCTCTTTTAGCGCTGTGCTTGAACTTGCAGGATTGACGCCTCTGCCTCCTTACATCAACCGGACTCCCGAAATTTCTGATATTGACCGCTATCAAACTATTTATGCTGCAAAGGATGGATCGGTTGCAGCGCCCACTGCCGGACTTCATTTTACGGAAGGCGTGTTGGAAAGTCTCCGGCAGAAAAATATTCAGAGCCTGAATGTAACGCTTCATGTGGGCGCCGGCACTTTTCGTCCGGTAATTACCGAATTGATCGGAGACCATCTGATGCACCCTGAGAAAATCATTGTGAGCAGAGAAACCATTGAGCAACTACTGGAAAACATTGATCGTCCAGTTTTTGCAGTTGGCACAACGGCAGCCCGAACACTCGAAAGTTTGTACTGGCTGGGTTGCCGGCTTTCAAACGGAGATACGCTTAATCATCCCATAGTGTCGCAATGGACGCCATACCAGAATAATCACTCCGCAGATATTCCGTCATATCAATCCCTGGAATCGCTGCTAAAATATCTGAAGAAAAATGATCTGGATTCCTATTCTGGAGAAACCCGTTTGATGATTGTGCCAGGATATCGTTATCGCCTACTTTCCGGACTGATTACCAACTTCCATGTACCTCAAAGCACTCTGCTCCTGCTTGTGGCGGCAATGATTGGACCAGTATGGAAAGAGGTTTATGATTTCGCCCTTGCTAAAGGATACCGTTTTCTAAGTTACGGCGATGCATGCCTCTTTTTTTTGCCCAAAAGAGGATAATAACGCACATCTTTGTACCTTTGCATTAAATCGGTTTAAAAACACCTCCAATGACATCAGGTTACATTTTATTAATATTCGGACTTGGCACTACAGAATTGCTGCTGATCGCCCTTGTCGTCCTTCTTCTTTTTGGTGGAAAAAAAATTCCTGAACTCATGAAAGGACTAGGTAAAGGAGTTAAAAGCTTCAAAGACGGCATGGAAGGAATGGAAGAAGAGTTTAAGAAGCCAATCGAAAAAAACCCTCCGGTCGAGCAAGCGGAAAAGAAACCGTAATCCTTTTTTCCTCAGATTCGTAATCAAACAGGTTTTTCAACCTGATTATCCCGTAAAAATGGAAATGTATTTTAAGCGCTTCCGTGATAACATTGTTGGCGCCGATGCGTCTTATAGAACTCCTTACGGGATAAAAAAAATGATCTATGCCGATTGGATTGCAAGTGGACGGCTTTATCATCCTATCGAAGAGATCATTCTCGGTAAAATCGGTCCGTTTATTGGCAATACCCATACTGAAACCAGTGAAAACGGACGGTTGATGACCGAGGCATACCACCATGCTCATCATCTGATTAAAAAACATGTAAATGCCGGCGAGGATGACGTTATTATAACAACCGGGTTTGGCATGACCGGCGCTATTGTTAAATTCCAGCGAATCTTAGGACTAAAAACCTGCGGAGAGATTTCAAAGCAGCCATGTATTCGTGAAACGGAGCCTCCCGTAGTTTTCATTACTCACATGGAGCATCATTCAAACCAGACTTCCTGGTACGAAACCAGCGCTGAAGTTGTTGTAATCGAACCCGGCGACGACCTTCTTTTTAGCCTTGACCATCTTAAAAGTTCTCTCGAAAAATATAAAAACCGGAAACGAAAAATAGGTTCATTCACAGCCTGCTCCAATGTTACCGGCATTCGTACTCCCATTTATCAGATGGCGCGGTTGATGCATGAGTATGGCGGTCTGGTATTCGTTGATTTTGCCGCCTCAGCGCCTTACGATAATATAAACATGCATCCCGGCGACCCGATGGAAAAACTGGATGCAATTTTCTTTTCGCCGCATAAATTTCTGGGAGGTCCGGGTTCATCCGGCGTTTTGATATTCGACTCCTTGTTATATACCTTGAAAGTTCCCGATCAGCCGGGAGGAGGCACTGTTGACTGGACAAATCGCTGGGGCGAATACAAATTTATTGACGATATCGAAGTGCGCGAAGATGGGGGAACGCCCGGCTTTTTACAGGCAATCCGCACTGCGTTGGCTCTGGAACTTAAAGCCTCCATGGGAGTTGAAAAAATGCGCGAAAGGGAAAAATATCTGATCGAAATTGCTTTCAGAGAACTTCCCCTTATTCCAGGTTTGCACCTGCTGGCTGAAAATATTCAGGATAGGCTGGGAGTAATCTCTTTTTACATCGATTCAATTCATTACAATTTGATTGTGCGGCTGCTCAGCGACCGGTTTGGAATCCAGGTTCGAGGCGGCTGCGCCTGTGCTGGCACTTACGGACATTACCTGCTGAGCGTGAGCTATGAAACCTCCAAAAACATCACCGATAAAATAAACGAGGGCGATTTGTCTGAAAAACCAGGTTGGGTCAGGCTTTCGCTGCATCCAACAATGACTGACGAGGAACTCCGGTTTATAATTGACGCTATCCGGCAAATCGCAGAGCTCCATCTTGATTGGGAACTGGATTACATCTACAATAAACACACTAACGAATTCAGTTACAAGAATGAATTTGCTTCCGACATAACCTCCGATTCCTGGTTTAATCTGCAATTCTGAATATTTTTAACTTTTTTTTCAATTCTCCGCAAGTTTTTCCCCGTCTGGTTGTCTAATTGTTAAATCAACCATTTTAACACTTAAAACCAATAGTTATGAAAACAGTATCGAAAATTATTTTAACCCTTGCCATGGCGTTGCTTATTGCCGGGATGGGAATGTCGCAGGTAGCTTCGAATACAACGCTCCCGAAAAAGGCAACCAAATCAACGGTTGAAGCTCCCGGAAAATTTGTTGACGCAAACAAAAACGGGATTTGCGATAAACATGAATCTAAAGGAACATGTTCGCAGGCA
This sequence comes from Bacteroidota bacterium, assembly GCA_026391715.1. GTDB lineage: Bacteria > Bacteroidota > Bacteroidia > Bacteroidales > FEN-979 > CAIVAT01. The sequence continues at coordinate 9,673 of JAPLDO010000018.1, read as the reverse complement.
ACCAGTTGTAAAGGTAAAACCGGCGAAGGCGTATGCGACCACAATAGTAAAAATTGTAAAGATAAAGGAACAGGTTGCGGATCAGGAACCGGCAACGGTAATTGCTGTGGTAAAGGTGAGAAAAGCGGTAACGGTTGCGGAACAGGTTGCGGAAAGGGCATGAGCGGATGTTCCGCCCGCACGGGAACTCCGGCGCCTCAACCAACCAAATAATTACTTTGATGAACTTACAAAGAGGATAAGTCGGGAAACGGCATATCCTCTTTGTTTTTTAACCCCTGCATGACCGACCCGGAATTGATCGAAGGTATCCTGAAGTGTGAGCGCACAGCCTTTCAATACCTCGTAATCAGATACCAGCGGGGCGTTATTAAAACGGCTTTCCATTTTCTTGGAAACATGGAGGATGCCGAAGACCTGTCGCAGGAAATATTTCTCGAAATTATCCGCTCAATCCATACTTTCAGAAACTCTTCAACTCTTGAAACATGGATCTACCGCATCACGGTAAACAGATCGCTGAATCAGTTGAAAAAAAACAAACGCCGCGGATTTTTAATCAGATTGGAATCAATTATTGGCTTTTCTGGAAATCATTCCATACCTGAACCTTACGCTAATGAAACTTCCCTTGGTCAGGAAGAGAAAGAAAATAAAAAAATGCTACACGACGCTATTAATAAATTGCCGGAAAATCAGCGTATCGCCTTTGTTCTGCATAAGTTTGACGACCAGGCGTATAAACAAGTTGCAGAAATCATGAATTTAAGTCTGGCGGCAGTTGAATCATTGATTCACCGCGCCAAATCAAACCTTCACACACAGCTTATTGCACATTTTCCTGAATATAAAAAAAATTGATTATGGAAGATTCACATTTCCAGAAACGCCTTGACGAGATCATAGCCCTGGAAAAAGCAGCCGAACCAAACCCTTTCCAGGCTACAAAGATTCTTCAACGGATCGAATCAGAGTTTCTGACGCCAAAAACTTCCGGCTTTCCTGTCTGGACAAGGATATTTCAACCTATTGCCATCTCGCTTGCACTAATCGCCGGGGTACTGATTGGTTCTTTTGCCGCACGTACCGGCAATAACAGGAATGACATAGAAGTAGCCAAAACGAAGAATCTTCAGAGCCTGAGAACCAGCCTTTTTATTTCAGAAATTACAGATGAAAATAATATCCTGAATTTTAACAAATAACACCCATGAATTTTTTTGCAAAACACCGGTTTGTTTTCTGGACATTGATTGTACTAATTGTAATCACTGTTTCAGCGCTTGTCAGTTTTTTTCTCTTCTCAAAACAGAATCAGGCTAATGTGGTATGTTGTCCGAAGGGAGAAAAGAGCGGATGTGACTTCACCAGTGAACTTCGGCTTACACCCGACCAAACCGGGAAGGTTACACAAATTAATGATGAATACCGGAAACTGGCTGAACCAATAGTGGCAGCTATCAGGGAAAAACGCGAAATCATTCTTTCGGAACTCGATGGGGATAAACCTGATACAGTTTTTCTGAACCAGGTGGTGAAAACATTATCACTTCTACAGATGGAAATCCAGCAGAAAAATATTAACCAATACCTTCAGTTGAAAAAAGTATGCACTCCCGAACAGGCACACCGCTTATCGGCGCTTTATCGCGATTTGTATGGTTGTCCGATGCAGGGGAACCCAATGCAATACCGACATCGTCAAGGCATGAATAAGAGAGATTCAGCCTGCCAAAACTAACCTTTCCCTTTTTTTTCCTTTTTTGGTTTCTTCTCTTTCTCCTCAGTCTTCTCTATCTTTTCTTTCTTCTCTTTCTTCTCTTTTCTGGTCTTGCTCTTTTTACATGTGCAACGATCGTTGGTGAGAACCTTCAGTAACTCGATCTCTTTTTCGTGAAGTTCGATGATGTGATCTAACTTCTTTTCGAGCAGTTTGGTATCGGGGAAAAACTGTTTGTCGCAGGTATTGGTTTCAATATCCTTTAATACCTTGAGCATTTGTTCAAGGAAAATTTCACGTTCTGCCATAATAGATATGTTTATTCAAATATACAAAGATAAATGCTATTCCCGACAACATAAGTTTTTTTATCTGTATTTTTGCCGGCGATAACCATTCATAATGAAACATAAAGCAGAAAAAGATGTATCAGAGCCACGTGAAATGACATTCTGGGATCATCTCGATGAACTTCGCGGGACATTATGGCGGATTCTGATTGCCATCGTTTTAACATCTATTCTTGCTTTTTCGTTCAAAGAAATTCTTTTTGACGATATCATCCTTGCGCCAAAATCAAAATCTTTTATAACCTATCAGCTTTTATGCCGACTTGGCGAATGGCTTTCAACGCCTTCGTTATGTGTTGATCCTTCAAAGTTTAACCTGATAAACATCAACCTTGCCGGTCAGTTTACATCGCACATGAACATCTCCCTTATTGCAGGGTTAATACTGTCACTGCCTTATGTTTTATGGGAACTGTGGCGGTTTATTAAGCCCGGACTGACAGAACAGGAGATTGGTAGTTCACGCGGCATAGTGGCTATCACAACAATTTTATTTTTAACCGGAGTTCTTTTCAGCTATTTCGTTGTCGCTCCACTGATGATCAACTTTCTGGGCGGTTACGTGGTTAGCGCGGACGTTGCAAACCAGATTTCGCTGACCTCTTATGTAAGTTCGATCTCAATGATGACCCTTCTGATGGGACTCCTTTTTGAACTTCCCGTATTGGTATTATTTCTGACGAAGATTGGAATAATTACCCCCAAATATCTAAAAAAGTACCGGAAACATACCGTTATCGCAATCCTGATAATTGCCGGAATCATAACCCCAAGCCCGGACATCTTCAGCCAGGTTGTGGTTGCATTGCCGTTGTATGCTTTATTTGAGATGAGTCTTTTAATCTCATCGCGCATGTACCGGAAAAAGCAGAAGGAACTGGCAGAATAGTTCAGTCATCCGGATATTGTAACCTTTCCATTGTAATTCCGTCTAAACCGGCATAACTCACCAATATTATATACAATGGAACCTAAACGACTTTATCGAAGTATCACTGACCGGAAATTTGCCGGCGTTTCTGGCGGACTGGCTGAATATTTTGAGATAGATCCTCTTTTTATCCGCCTGATTTTCGTAGTTCTCACCCTTGCCGGGGGTGGAGGAGCGCTTATTTACATCGTACTCTGGATTGTAACTCCAGAACAACCATTTACCATTCAACCTGCGATGAACCAACCAAACACTGACTTCCATCAACCTGATCAACCAGCGTCTGAACCACTGAATGAAGAACCATTCTCCAAAACGCCGCCAATTAGCGCTCCTCCGGCAACAAAAACCATTAAGCGGAAAAGAGGCAGTTTTATTGGCGGTTTGGTATTGATTACCGTGGGCTGCCTGTTTCTTGCCGACGAAATGATCCCGCAGGTTAATTTCGGGGATTTGTGGCCTGTAATTTTAATTGTGGTTGGCGTAGGACTACTTATCAACACTATAACTAAAAGAAATCAGAATAATAACAAGTTTTAAAAATCCAAACCAATGAAATATCGTCATGTTTTCTGGGCAATTCTCCTGATCGCGATTGGGGTTCTGTTTATGTTGAATAATTTTGGAGTACTCGACTTCGGTTTTATGGCAATCTGGAGCCTGTGGCCCCTCATCCTGATACTCTGGGGAATTTCAATCCTTCCGATAAAGGATTGCATTAAAATTATTGCGCTCGTAGCTGTTCTCGCCCTTACCGTGATATTCTTCAACAGGATATCTGAAAACTCATCCTGGAAACATTTTAACCATTTCAGAGGTTTCAATAACAGCGACTGGGACGAAGAAGATGATACTACCACATACAATTACCAGCCTCAAAATCTGAGTGTTCCGTATGATACGCTGACCGGGAAAGGCTTATTGAAATTAGATGCGGCAGCGGGAAATTTTAATCTTCAGGGCATTACCTCCGACTTTCTCTCATTCAACAAAACCGGAGATATCGGTAACTATTCAATTACCACAAACGATAATAACGGTCGCAAAGAGATTACGCTATCGCTTGAAAAATCAGCCATCCGTCATTCCGTTAGCGATAACAAGGTTGATATTAAGCTCAACGACAAACCATCATGGAATCTTGATTTCGATATCGGCGCCGCTGAGATCACAATGGATTTGAGAGATTATAAAATTGACACTACTACGATTGACGCGGGCGCCTCTGCCCTTGATATTAAAATAGGAAATAAAAGTCAGCTTACGGTAATGACCTTTAATGCCGGCGCATCGTCAATAAAGGTGGAGGTTCCGAAAGAATCAGCCTGCCAGATTACATCGGAATCTTTTATGATCAGTAAGGAATTCGAAGGTTTTACAAAAACCGGGAATGGTATTTATCAAACCGCCAATTTTACCAGCGCTAAGAATAAGGTAATGCTGACTGTAAAGACTGCGGTTTCAAAAATTGAGATTACGCGATATTGATCATCTATCGAAAAAGGTTTTAACAACCTCATAAAATTCCCCGGGCGCATCAGCGTGAACCCAGTGCGACGCATTCGCAATGGTTTTCACCTCAGCTCCGGGGAATTTTGTTTTCAGGTCAGGAATATCGGAATCGGTAATATAATCAGACAAACCACCCCTGATAAACAGAGCAGGCGCCCCGAATATCCCGGCTTGACTAACTCCTTCAAAAACTGATAACAAATTTTCATTAATTGCTTTCAAATTGATACGCCAATCAAGCGTATTCCGGTCGAGCCAGTAAACATTCTTCAATAAAAACTGACGAAGTTTCAAACTTTTAACCTGTTTGCTCAACTGCTTTTCAACATCGCTTCTGGAACGGGCGACGGTAAAATCCACCGACATCATCGCGTTCAACAGGAGCTGATGTTCGCGGTCGGGAGGTGATTTCCGTAATGAAATATCTACTACTATTAGTTTTTGAACAAGTTCGGGATGTTGCAGTGCGAAAAACATCGCAATCTTTCCTCCAAGAGAATGTCCGATTAAAAAAATATCCGCGAGACGATGATCTTCAATCAATTCAAGCAGATCGTCACAAAGCGCAGGAAAATCAAAGACTCCACTGTGAGGGGATTGCCCATGATTGCGAAGGTCGAGAATATACACCGCGAAATGCTCTGAAATGCGACGGCCAAACGCCACCCAGTTATCAGAAACGCCGAAAAGTCCATGCAAAATAATGACCGGCTGCCCAATGCCGAACTGACGATAAAATAACTTCATAAAGGTTTACGTTATTAACAATATTTTGTTGAAAAATAATTGCGTAAGAATGTCAAAAATACATAAAAAGTCACCTTATTTGCACCCTGATTTTCAGTGATGATCCTGTTAAATCAAACATTGTTTAAAAACCAGAATATTAAATAGTTAGATTAATTTTATTTCTTTAACAAACTTTGACAATTACTCAGAAAGCGAAAAAGCTCAAATGGAAAAGAATCCCACCGAAAAAATGATCATTCCCCACATTGAATTTGTGGACGAGGAAGAACCTCCAGGTCAACGCACCTCCAAAGAAGAAACAACCCTGTTAGCTGAATATTTCAAAACGAACATTGATCAGGAAAAACCTGCATTAAGCTGCCGTTCGCTTGAATTTCTGAAGACATTTTACCCGGAAGCATCCAGTCAAGACTGGAACAACTGGCAATGGCAAATCAAAAACAGTGTACGATCCATTGAAAAACTCTCCCACTTTATTAAATTATCTGACAATGAGGTGAAACCCGCCGGACATAACGGTCAGTCGCTCCCGATCCGGATTTCTCCATATTACCTTAGTCTGCTTGATCCTGATAATCCCGAACAGGCTTTAAGGAAAAGCGTGGTTCCTTTGTTCGATGAATTTCTGCTCCATCCCGGCGAGGATGCCGATCCGTTATCTGAGGAACATGACAGTCCGGTTCCGAATATTGTTCATCGTTATCCCGACAGGGTTCTGTTTCTTGTTACCGGATTTTGCTCAACCTATTGCCGCTATTGCACACGCACCAGAATGGTGGCTAAGGACAAATGTCATATTGGCGTTAAGGCATGGGAAGTTGGTCTGAAGTATATTGAAGAGCATAATGAGGTGAGGGATGTATTGGTTTCGGGTGGAGATCCACTAACCATGCCTGACCTTCAAATTGAATATCTGCTCTCGCGATTAAGAAATATTCCGCATGTTGAGATTATACGAATCGGCACAAAAATTCCCGTTGTTCTCCCACAGCGAATTACGCTACCACTGGTGACAATGTTGAAAAAGTACCATCCGCTATACATGAGCATCCATTTTACTCATGCCGATGAAATCACTACGGAAGTTCAGTCTGCATGTGAGAAACTGGCGAATGCCGGAATTCCACTTGGAAGTCAGACGGTGTTGCTTAAAGGCGTCAACGATGATGTGGCTGTGATGAAAAAGCTGATGCATAGCCTGCTTAGAATCAGAGTTCGCCCATATTACCTTTATCAATGCGATCCTGTTGTTGGCACCGGACATTTTCGCACGTCGGTGGAAAAGGGCATTGAGATTATCGAAGGGTTACGCGGGCATACGAGCGGCTATGCGGTTCCTACTTATGTGGTGGATGCGCCGGGCGGCGGCGGAAAAATTCCTCTCCTCCCCGACTATAAGGTTGGCAGGGAAAACGATTCTCTATTGCTGCGAAATTATGAAAACAAGGTTTTCAGATATCCCGATTTTACTTAATGACTTTCTCGTTTTCCATTTGCTAATGGGTCTTGGAATTTGAAACCTGAAATTTTAAACGGTCGGTTTAACCCATTTTCAGAGTATAATACCCATCAATAAGCTGTAAATTTGCATCAATAAATTCTTCGGAATATGAGCAAAAATAAGTTAATCCGTTTCGATTGGGCGATGAAAACGATACTTCGCGACAAAACCAATTTCGATGTTCTGGAAGGTTTTTTAGGCGCTTTGCTTGAAGATGACAATATCAAAATACTGAACATCATCGAAAGTGAAACTAATCAGGGAGGAGAGGAAGATAAATACAACCGTGTTGACCTGTTGGTACAGGATTCGGAAAACCGGAAAATATATATCGAGATTCAAAATACCAGAGAAACCGACTATCTAGAAAGTTTGTTGTACAGCGCCTCGAAGATTATTGTTGAGCATCAGAAGTTAGGCGATGATTTTCGCAATATCAGCAAGGTGATTTCGATCAGCATCATGTATTTTAATCTGGGTTTCGGCGATGACTATCTTTATTATGGAACCAATGATTTTTTTGGGATCAATACCCACAGTAAACTTATTGTAAAGAAGCGGGTTGAGTTACTGGGAAGTCTTGAACCAAAATACAAATTTGTGGAAAAAAACATCTTTCCCGAATATTACCTGATTACCGTTGAGCGGTACAAGAATATCATACAAAGAAAAATTGACGAATGGATTTACATTTTCAAAAACAACGAAGTTGCCGAAGGTTCAAAGTCGAAAAACATAGATAAAGCCGAAAAAAAACTTGCGGAAATAAACATGAGCGAGCAGGAACGAAAAGTGTATGACAAATTTTTAATTAACACCGCGAGAGACCGGGATGCCATAAACACTGCGAAAGAAGAAGGGCGCGAAGAAGGAATTGTTAAAGGAATTGTTAAAGGTAAGATTGAAGGAAAGATTGAAGGAAAGATTGAAGGCGTCGAGCTTATGATTGTTAATGGCTTCAAAGCAGGAATCTCTATTGAGATTTTATCAAAAATGGCGCAAATAAAACCGGATGAAGTAAATGAAATCCTCAAAAATCACGGGTTAATACCGGAAAATGGATGATTGGCGAGGTAATGTCAATCTATTGTGGCTATTCTCAAACCGGAATAAAATCGAACAGTTTTAAAAATTCCAGATATTAAATTCCAGGTTCTATGTTCCAAATTCCAGGTTTCAAAAAATTTTTTGGCGCTTCGCGCCGCAGTTAATCTTATTCCACATCAAATTTTTATCTGTTCAGTTCGTTATTCGCCCGCTTCGCCTGGCTCATTCCTCACTTCAGCGATAAAAATTTACTTCCCCCCTTTTTCTTTTTAGCTCAAAACCGGTATGGATTTCCACTTTGAACTATGAGATAAGAACCAACCGAAAACCGATAACGTCGTAGCGATTGCCGGGAGCGTTGCTGCCACGGCAAGCTGCGCGGCAGCGCCGGGCGCTGTAGTACCAACTGCCGCCGCGAACAACGCGGTACGAGCCATCCAAAGGTCCCAAGGGATTCGCCACCACGCCTGCTTTGAGACATTCGTCATAATACTTTTCGCCATACCAGTCGCCGCAACATTCCCAAACGTTGCCATGCATGTTGTACAAGCCCCAGCCATTGGGATCGAAACTATCCACAGCAACTGTATTTTCGCGATATTTGCCTTTCTTATTTTTTTTATACGGATAATTTCCATTATAATTTGCCTGGTCGGTAGTGATGTTATCTCCCGTATTGAATGGCGTAGGTGTTCCTGCACGGCAGGCATACTCCCATTCGGCTTCGGTGGGCAGACGGAATTTCTTTCCTGTTTTTTCCGAAAACCATTCGCAATAGGCTGTTGCATCGTTCCAGCTCACATGAATGACCGGATGATCGTATTCGTTTTCTTCTCTCTTTTTACCAAAGACATCATAACGCCAGTTTATACCTTTTTCCATTTTCCATTCTTTACCATTCCATAAGGAACTACCATCCCCCTTTTCGGCGTCAGTTTGATACTTGGTTTCATCAATAAACGTTTTAAATTCCTTAACTGTAACTGTAAACCGGCACATAAAAAAATCACGAAGTTTTACATCATGCTGAGTTTCATTTTTGTTTCTGTCTGTTTCATTTTCAGGGCTGCCCATGGTGAAAATGCCGCCTCTAAGGAATTTGAAATTACTAACCTCTTCAAAAAATTTACATGCCATATCCATTCCTGCAAATTCAAAGTTTTTCGCAAACTCAATATTAACATTATACTGTTTGGCAAGAAAAAACTCGAGTATTGATTTATGCGCGAACTTCCAGTTGTGGTTGATATCGCGGGTGAGGAGCGATTGTCCGGTTATTTCGTAATCCTTTAAGTTGAGGTTTTCTTGTTTACCCAATCCGGTTGCAATTTCCTTTGAGATACTCAAATTTCCTGTCTGTTTGTGTTGCTTATAAATTTCGATAGCAACAAAATTGGAAAAGGAATGGAGATCATTTTTAAATTTTTCCCGCGATGTACTTTCATATTTTCTTTTAACGGCTTCGCGATCAATCCATTTTTCAATGAGGGTTTCGTATATCTGATAGGTTGTGGCGAAAATTTTTTTGCTGTCAACGAGATAATCAATGTAGGCTAATAACATCGGGCGAACCATCAGGTTGGGGGAATTTTCGACTATGCTCAGAGCCGTCTGTTTCTTTTTGCGGTTCCAAAAGGCGAAGTATCCATATTTTTTGCACAAATACCGGTTTACCTCTTTACTGTGGAAAGGTGAAAGATACAATTTGGCAAGTGTGTGAAATCCTTTTTCGTCGAAACGCGGGACTCTCAGTTCGTAGGCTTGATTTTCCTGTCCGGGGAAATACTGGGTGCGGCTGGTAATCACAACCTCCCGGAAATCGCGGGTAAGTTCAACTATTTCGTCGAGGCGTTTTCTGAAGC
>JAPLDO010000076.1 GCA_026391715.1 Bacteroidota bacterium | reverse complement strand
GGAAAAGTTTTTTCATGATTTGATATTTAATGATTGGTTTGTGGGTTAAAAAATCCCACCATTTAAGGGTCTGAACACCCTTAAATGGTGGGATTCGATGCAAAGATATGAACAATAGTTACATGTATCCTGCCTACTGTGAAAAAGATAACAAAAATTATCTGTTGACAATTACCTTTTCAACAACGGTAGCATCCGCTGTGGCGATGCGGCAATTATAAATTCCCGGAAGCAATGAATTTACATTGATATATATCGTTTCCCGGTTATCAATACTATTATAAGACCTGGAAAAAACTTCCTGCCCCAGAGAATTCACAAGACTGACTGCGCATGAAACCGGATTTTTCAGGTTTAATCTGATGTTCAACTGGTCTTTGCACGGATTGGGGGAAACGGTAACCGAAAAGGCTTGTTTCCTCTCTGTTGCGCCCACCATAGGGTTATTTCGCCATACTTTCAGCGCGGGATCTCCCAAAACGTTGCAATCATAGAAACACCAACGCTGTGCGCCAGGTTCAAACTCGCCGGGAAGTCCGATCCAGGGCGCTGTTTTTATCTTCGACATAGTGTGCGCTGCGCCAAGTTCAGTTATTGCCGAATCGGGAACCGGATTATATACGGCGCTGATAAACTCGCGGTGAAGATGTGCCGAAGGACCTTCAGTTTCACCTTGATTAAACCAGCCATATCGCGAATTGAAAATCCCGCCGGCAAGAAAGTTGTTGATGGTTATGGCGCGCTCGGCAATGCAATCCTCCTCGTCGAAAGCCCCGCAGATACAGCCATGCGTGTACATCAACTGGTAATTATTTGCAACTCCGTTAACCTGCGCAAAATTCTCATTGGTAATATCCCAGATATTAAGCCGCATCATGTAAGTCGCATTGGAATGGCCGCAATGATGAATAAAGGATTGACCAGAGTTGATACCTGCAAGCAATTGACCTACGCTCCAGTTGTAACCGGTAGCGTCGTAAAGTCGCGTGATATTGTTGGTTGCCGACGGAATGCCATGAGTAAAATAGCCATTGTCATTGTGATCATCCACGAGTAGTTCGAGATAATCAGAGCCCCAGGTCATTGGAGGATCGTACAAAAATTCAGATACGAGATAAGGTTTGTTCATTTCCCATGAAGCCGGATTGGTCTGATATGTCACCGATTTATGAACCATATTTGCCAGTTCCTGCGAGTCGCTGAACGACATTCTGCCAACTGATAATTCCGGCAGCAGGTCGTCCTCGCCGGGTTCGCCCCATTTCGAGTCGCCGTTTGTATTCCAGTTGCCGTCGAGCGCTGAATAATAGAGATCGGCGGGTATGTTGTAATCTTCATATCCTGAACCCGAAATCACATAACAATAGAAACCGCGGTATGGTATCTGAGCCACATCGCCGCCGAGGATAACGTGTTCAATGCCATTGGTCTGGTATTCGGAAGTAATATAATTGCGCATTTTTTCCTGCATATCCATACCGGAGCTCGTACCGGCAATAGCTTCAGTTGTAGTAATTTCAGCAGATACGCCCCTGCTGCCGTAAAAATCAACAAGTGGTTGAAATCCGCTCTGGAACTGCGAAGGGGTTATTATCAGTATCTGGTAGCCGGATACCGGAGCCGATTTTACCGGATACAATTGCATCATCTCCGGGTTTTGGGCAAACATGCGCACTCTGTTTAAGGCGCTTGCCGATGCAGTCAGGTTATTCAGCGCCTCAGTCGCCGATAAATCAGAAGCTGTGGTAATGGTCACAGTCACTTTTTTATAGTATGCGGCAGTTTTCAGCGCGGGGTTACAAATCAGCGGGGTAAAGGTTGACAATGCAAATCCGAATCCATTCAGGTATGAATTGATCAGCTTGCCTGTTTGTGTAACAGGGTACGACCTGTTTGACTTGTAAACCTCTTCTTTCTTCACAAACTTTCCATCCGGACCCTTCGAAAGCGGCTGCATGTATTGCTGAGGATAAAGCTCATAAGACCCGGGAATTTGTGTGAGCTGCTCACAGCGAAGTTCAATGGCAACCGCTTTTTCCCCTGGCGGAAGCATAATTGCAATGGAATGATATGGAAGCGCAGGTTCGCCTGTTAACCCCGCAAGAAGGGTATTATCGAAAGCGATGGCTTGATACTGACCCATTTGCTTTACTGAAAACGAAGAAAACGTAAATGTTTTCTCAACTTTTCCTCCTGACACAAAAATGGTTGGAAGACAGCATAAAAGAATGATAAAGAGCTTTTTCATCGTTAAATTTTTTGTAAAGACAAAAATACGGATAAATCGGTTGCTTTTCCGACCCGGTTTAAAAGAAAAAAGGGGAACCATTGCGATTCCCCTTAAATACTACATTATAAAAAATGGAAAATCCTTTATTTTACGAGAATCTTCTGAACAACCTGCATGTCGCTGTTTCTCAGCGAAAGCATATAGATGCCTGAACTTAAACCTGAAAGGCTGACATTTTTTGTCAACTTGCCATTGACAGTTACATCTTTTTCATTATAAACATTCACGCCGAGACTGTTGATGATATTCATATCGGCAACAACAACGCCGGGAGCGTTCATTTCGATGGTAAACTCGCCGCTGTTGGGATTGGGAAAAACTGAAATGGTTAAATTCTTTGTCTTTTCGCCAACGCCGGTGCAGGCGTCAAGATAAGCCGAAACCGGTTTTGCCGTTTCGCAACCGTCGGCATTAACGGTTACCGTGAAATCGTGATTACCAAGCCCATATTGTGCGTAAGTGACATTGATTGAAGGTGTTGTTTCGCCTCCCGGAGACCAGAGGTAAGATGTTGCGCCGGCGGTTGTTGCATCGAGCGTAATTCCACTATACCAGCAGGCAATAAAACCGGGGTCGGCAGTTACGTTTACCGGAGGACCAACCTGGATATAGGCAGTTCTGATAAGCGTATCAATTTGTCCGCCGCGGTTTACAATCAGAGTTACATCGTGGGCTCCACATTCATTGTAGGTTACAACAGGTTCCTTATCTGTAGATGTTGCCGGCGTTGCGCCGGGGAAAAGCCAGTTGTATGTTTCGGGCGTTCCGATATAACCGCCATGAGTTGTGTTGGTGAAGGTTACAGGCGCTCCTTTGTTAACGGTTGTTGAAGGAACTGAAAAATCGAGGGCAAGGTCAATTACGCCCCGTTTAATTCCCTGGAAAGTTGTCCACTTTTTAACGGCAGGCGAACCTGATCCGGCAATTGTACCTTGTCCGGCGTCATAGTTTTGCAGCCAGGCAATAAATTCGCACTCCTCAAGAGGTAATGCGGCAGGAACCGCAAAGGTAAGAGTTGCCGTTTGAACATCGCCGCTTGCGAAACTAATGTCGGTGCCATTCTGATCGGGAACCATCAAACGATTTACATGCTCAAGGTGAGTCTGTCCCTGCCAGTTTACGGAAATTCCCGACTGTGTAAGGGCAAAATGTAATTTTAGCGCTGTTGCTGTAATAGCGCCTACTTTGGTTATGGTAACCGTTACCGTGTAATCCAGACCGGTACTGGAAACAGCCATCTCCATTTCAACAGGAGAAGTAACTGCAATAGCCGCGTTGTACTTGGGAACGTAGCTGGTGTACATGGAATTGGTATGGTTTCCGCCAACCACAGCCTGGTTACCATCAAAAGTTGCAGTCGGGTAACCTGAAATACCATAAAAAGTGTTCCGGGCGTTTGAGTAATTGTTAGCGTAAGCATCGCCGTTGTGGTTTTCAACTACGGCGACAAATTTACCGTTTGCAAGCAAATCATCGGCGCCCATTGCCGCGCCGGGACAATAGGTACACCAGGTTCCCGTTCCTACCTCCATGATTACCATAGTTCTGGGAACTGACTGAGCAATGACAAGAGTCATTGAAATTAAAAACAGAAAAGAGAGGAAAAGTTTTTTCATAATGTTTTTGGGGTTAGTTTGTTAATCATTACTTGACCTTTCAAAATTACACAATAAAATCAGAATGGAGAAAAAATGTTATGGAACAATGGTAAAACTGCATCTATTTATTGATATATGTTACAATATCAATAAGGCGCTATCATAATTATTATTTTAATTTACTGAGTGCAAAGGTATAAGCTCCTATCGAAACGGCTTTTGACGCGCCGAGTCGCGAGATACCGACTCCAATTTTTTTATTGGCGTCGAACCTAACGGTTTTTTCCGAAAAAGGCACTGGAATATCAATAGTAGTTGATTCGAGAAAATTTCCTAAACCTGCCGGATCTTCAAGATTGTAAGCTACCACCTCCATGCGGTCAAGCGGATGTCCCGACATAGTGTCGAAAGGCGTATTCATCTCCTCCACCAGTTTTGGCAAAAACACCGGATAAGCGCCGGAAAGTCCACCCCCGATAACAACAAGCCCATCAATCAGCGTAATGGCATTGGCAATTGCGTCGGCAGCGTCGCGGGCATAAGCTTCGAATGCTTTGATTGCAGAACTTCTGTCGCCAACTCTTTTGCCCATTGCAATTTCGAAAATATCTTTGGGTTCGGGGCATGAACCTATGTTCACGCCGGTATTGTTGGCATATTCGCGCTTTAAGCCGCGGATACTAACGCTCTCCTCGGCGTCCCAGCTTTTGAAAGTACGATTGCGGGTGCGGTTGATCTCTCCGCCGGCGCAATTGTCGCCAATGAGTAACCCGTTTCGCGTTACTATACCGCCGCCAAAACCGGTGCCAAAAGTAACCCCGAACAGGTTGTGATACCGTTTTGAATTGCCCGCCTGCTCCAACCGCTGGTTGATTTCCGGGAGAATACCTGCAATAGCTTCCCCGTAAGTAAACAAATCTCCGTCGTTATTGATGAAAACAGGCACACCGAAGGTTTCTTCAAGCATTGGTCCCAAAGCAACCCCTCCTTTAAAAAATGGCAGGTTCTGTAAATCCCCGATTATTCCCCGCTCAAAGTCGGCAGGACCGGGAAATGCAAAACTTATAGCAACCGGATTATTCGCCAGCTTCCCCTTAACCTGCCTGAATCCTTCGATAATTGTCTTTAATACTGCTTCAAGGTTTTCGCCTTTTGCAGGTAAAACAATGGCTTCAAGAATCTCCTGGTTGGCTTGAACAGCGTTGAAAACAAAATTGGTTCCCCCGGCGTCCAGGGTCATCACAATCCTCCGGTCATTTGAATAAGTCATAATTCTGATTTATAATAATTCTGATTTTTTTAATTTTCGCTATCTCGCTATCTTTAATGAGCTTCCAGCCAATTCCCTCCCGTATTCATCTCCACCAATACCGGCACATCAAGGGCAATCGCGTTCTGCATACCTTCCGAAACAATTGATTTCAAAAGGTCGGTTTCATCCTTATGAACATCGAACACCAATTCATCATGAACCTGCAGGATCATACGCGACCGCATCTTACGCTTCTCCATTTCGCTGAAAATATTAATCATTGCAATTTTGATCATATCAGCCGCTGTTCCCTGTATAGGCGCATTTATCGCATTCCGCTCGGCAAAACTTCTTATTGTTGCATTACCCGAAGTAATATCCCTAAGATACCGGCGGCGTTTCATCATTGTTTCCACATATCCATTAGCCCGCGCCGATGCAATGGAATTATTCATAAAGGATTTAATGCCCGGATATTTGATAAAGTACTGATTGATAATTTCTGCCGCCTCCCTTCGGGGGATGTTAAGCCGCTCCGACAAACCAAAAGCCGAAATGCCATAGATGATCCCGAAGTTGACCATTTTTGCATTCCGACGCATTTCTTTGGTCACCGCAGTCAGCGGAACTCCATAAACCTTTGCGGCGGTTGCAGCATGGATGTCAAGTCCTGCATTAAAATCCACGATCATGCCGCTGTCTTGGCTGAGATGAGCGATGATGCGCAATTCAATCTGACTATAGTCGGACGAAAGCAATTCATAATGATCATTCCGGGGAATAAAAGCCTTGCGGATTTCCCTGCCCCGCTCAGTTCTTATTGGGATATTCTGCAAATTCGGATTGTTTGAACTTAACCGTCCGGTTGCCGCCACTGCCTGGTTATAGGAGGTGTGGATCCTGCCGGTTCGCGGGTTGATCAGCGAAGGCAGCACATCAACATAAGTTGACTTCAGCTTGGTCAACGAACGGTATTCGAGAATTTTTCTGACGATCGGATGTTTGTATTCCATTTTTGCCAGGACATCCTCGCTGGTGCTGTTTTTTTTGGTTTTAGTCTGCTTGGGATTATCAACAATTCTAAGTTTGTCGTAAAGAATTTCGCCAAGTTGTTTTGGCGATGAAATGTTGAAAGTGGTTCCTGCATATTCATGGATTAGAGTTTCCAGTAATCTGATCTCTTTTTCAAGTTCGATGGAATACTCGTTCAGGGTTTCCGGGTTAATGCGGACTCCTTCGGCTTCCAGCGACGCTAATACCCGGATCAATGGAACTTCAATTTTATCAAAGAGTTCCAGTGTGTTGGATTGTCGCAGCATCGGTTCAAAAGTTTGTTTCAACTGAAAGGTGACATCGGCGTCCTCGGCAGCATATTCCTTAACAGTTTCAATATCAACCGTTCGCATACTCAACTGATTTTGACCTTTTCTGCCAATCAGTTCTTCAATGCTTACCGGCTTATAATTCAGGTAGGTTTCGGCAAGAATATCCATTCCATGTCGCATATCGGGCTGTATCAGGTAATGCGCCAGCATGGTATCGAACAAAGGTCCATTGACGTCAACCTCATACCACTTCAATACCGACATATCAAACTTCATGTTTTGTCCGATTTTTTCAATGGTTTCATCCTCAAGCGCTGGTTTGAATTCAGCCACTACCAGCAACGCTTCATTGTAATTATCGGGAAGAGGAACATAGTATGCTGCATGCGGTTCCCAGGAAAACGACATGCCAACCAGTTCAGTGTCATTGGCATTCAAACCGGTTGTCTCAGTATCAAAACAAAACGACTTCAGCTTTGCCAGGGCTGCTATCAACTCCGCTCTTTTTTCAGATGTATCAACCAGATGATAAGTGTGGGGGGTAGTATGAATTGTAAGTTGGTAAGTTGGTAAGTTGGTAAGTTGGTGAGTTGGTAAGTTGGCGGGGATATCAACAGAGTTGAAAGAAAAAAGATCAGGTGGGGTTTCTTTGCGCGCCGGCGGAGTATTATTACTTGTGGGTTGAATACTGATATCAGATTTTTCAGCGATTTGCAGTGAAAAATAGGTGAATGCGCGCTGAGCGAAAGTTCTGAATTCAAGTTCATCAAAAAGTTTCCGCAGTTCCGGTTCATTTGGGGGTTCAAGAATCAGTTTTGTAGCGTCAAATTCAATCGGAACATCAAGGATAATTGTTGCCAATTGTTTCGAAACAATCGCCTGTTCGCTGAATTCGATTACCTTTTGGCGAAGTTTTTCATTAGCAATGCTGCCTGCGTTGGCAATCAGGTTTTCAACCGAATCAAATTCTGCTAATAGTTTTTTAGCCGTCACTTCTCCCACTCCCGGAATTCCGGGGATATTATCCGAAGCGTCGCCCCACAATCCAAGCAGATCAATGATTTGCTCCGGTCTTTTGATGTTGTACTTTTCGCAAACCTCCTTTACGCCGAGAATTTCAATATCGCTTCCCATCTTTCCCGGTTTGTAAATAAAGATATGGTCGCTCACCAGTTGACCGAAATCCTTGTCCGAAGTCATCATATATGTTTCAAACCCATGAATTTCAGCTTTTTTCGCCAGTGTTCCAATAACATCGTCGGCTTCATATCCGTCAACCGACAAGATTGGTATATTAAAGCCTTCAAGCAGTTCATGGATGTATGGAAGAGACCGTATAATATCCTCCGGCGTTTCCTGACGATGAGCTTTGTAAGCGTCAAAGCCAACCTTACGAATGGTCGGGGCAAAAGTGTCAAAAGCAACTCCGATGTGAGTGGGTTTTTCCTTCTTCAACAGATCGAGAAGAACGTTAGCAAATCCGAAAATGGCAGATGTATTCACCCCCTTTGAACTCAGCCGCGGGTTTTTATTGAAAGCAAAATAGGCTCTGTAAATCAGCGCCATGGCATCGAGAAGAAAAAGTTTTTTGTGGGGGTTTTGCATAAATATATATTGTGGAAATATCAAATAAAATCGGGATGCAGGGTTACTGTTCCTCGAAAATCACAGTCAAAAGCGTCTGCCCTACCACCTTCAATGTGTTTTTATCAATCTTGTCGAAGGTATCGCCGGTTGTGTGCCAGTAGGGATAAAATCCAGTAGCGCTGTTTTTATCCTGATGAATTATATCAATGGTTGGAATATTTCTTATAGTGTTGATGGGTACGTGATCATCGGTAATCTGGTTGCCTGGTTCTTCCAAAAACGAGGAGGAGTAGCCGATCCTGTTCGCGGTTGACCACACCGATTTTACTATATCCGCAGCGTATTGCATGGATATGCCCTCTTGATAAAAAGTAGCGTTTGGCGCGCCTGTCATATCGAGAAGAATTCCATATTTAGCGGAATAGTCAGCCTTATGTGGATTTTTAGACCAGTACTGAGCGCCCAATCCCCACTGATCGTTAGAATTATCAGCAGTCTCCTCCTGATGAGGACCATAATCCTCAACGTCAAAGAGGATAAGATCAATACCAATCGGCGGCGCTTTAATGCTTAATTGCCGTGCAACCTCTAAAAGGATGCCAACTCCGCTGGCTCCGTCGTTGGCGCCATCAACCGGCTTCCGGCGGTTTTTCGCGTCAGGATCATGATCAGCCCAGGGGCGTGAATCCCAATGAGCGCAAAGCAGAATCCGGTTTTTTGTCTCCGGTTTCCAACTTGCGATGATATTCTGGAATTTCAACGATGTTTTGTTATAGGCATAAATCTCTCCTTTCTGCACAGCGACCTCCGGAGTATATTTTTTCATTTCATCAATCAGGTAGGCTGCACATTTGGAATGTGCCGGAGTATTCGGCACGCGGGGACCAAATGCGAGCTGGGCTTTGACAAAAGCCAGCGCCGAATCGCTATTAAAGTCAGGAACAAAAACCTTTGGCTTTGCAACTGATGAATCCTTCTTTTCGGCTTCCTGCTTTGCAGGCTGGCTGCAACTTACTGCAATGAATGTTCCCGCGATAATCAATAATGGTAAATATTTCATTCGTTATAATATTTGCTAACTATACAATCCTCCCCTCCCTATTGGGGGAGGGGTCGGGGGTGGGGTTTTACTCCCATCTCCCTTGAGAAAGGTTGGGGGCAGAGTCTTCATGCCTGTTTGGTGAGTTTCCGGAGCTGCGGTCTCACTGAAATTACCAAAGAGCTAATAAGTAGAACGCCCGCCAGATACAACATAATCCAGGCAATGTAATCGCCATGCTTTACATAAAAAGTAATTTTATCATTGGCATTGATTGTGCCCTTAATAATAGTCGGAATCCAGTATTTTGTCGTCTGAAAAGCATCCCCGCGCTGATCAATAAAAGCCGAAATCCCTGTGTTTGCTGATCTTGCAATACTTCGCCGGGTTTCGATAGCGCGCAGGTGAGCGAAAGAAAAATGCTGTCTGTGTCCGGCTGTGGCGCCCCACCAGCCGTCGTTGGTGATAATGATCATCACCTCGGCGCCGTTCTTAACAAATTGTGAAAAAAACTCCCCGAAAATAGACTCATAGCAGATGGCAGGTCCTGCTTTTACTGTATTTACCGTTTTATAAACTCGGCATACCGAATCCATTCCCAGACTTCCTACCGTTCCTCCCAAATCAATGGCAAAATTCTCCAGCCACCCGAAACCTTTGAAACTTGGAAGAATCTCAACTCCCGGAGTTAGTTTTGATTTGTGATAGAGTTGCAGCGAATCGCGGTTGTTCAACAGAATGGCTGTGTTGTAAGCCACATAATGCCCATCGGTATCGGTGAACTTTCTTGCCCAACGGGGCAAAGGTTCGCCAGACGCCAGTTGGTAATAAGTTGTTCCTCCAACCAGCATGTTCAACTGTGGATACTTACCAATTGCCTCTTTCAGCAACCGAATACTCGCAAAGGTTGAAAGGTCGTTTTCCCACATATTCTCCTGGATGGAGGATTCGGGAGCTACCAGAAAATTTGTGGAGCTGTCGAGCGCCGGTAAAGCCAGCGACATTATCCTGCCGATCACCTTTTGAGGCGGCAGACTGTATTGTTCAGAATAAGGATCAATGTTCGGCTGAACCACCACGAAGTTTACGGGACGTGTCTGTTCTTTGTAGGTTGAGTAAATTATTAATGATAAAATTATCGGGGCTATAATCCAGAGAATAAAAAATATCGAATATCGAATATTGAATATCAAATCACGAAAACCAACTTTGAACTTTGAACCTTGAACTTTGAACTCCCTTATTATTCCGAAAGCGGCAATATTTCCAATCAACACCCACAATGTTCCCCCCAATGCCCCTGTGTATTCGTACCATTGAACCCATTTGTAGTAGGTTGCAAAGCCATTTCCAAGGTTTAGCCAGGGCCAGTTAAGATCCCAGTTGAGGTGAAGATATTCAAACGCAATCCAGAAGGAAATCAGAGCTGCATAGCCGGCTATTGAGCTTTTAAGTTTCTTCCTTGTCCAGTGAAAGGACTGAAAAACAATTGCCATGAAAAGCGAGTTCAGAACGATTGCCAGCAAAGCCCCAACGAAGGTAGAATTGACAATCCACCATGTGGTTAGAAGATTCCAGAGAAGAAAACCGGGATAGGAGTAGAACAACATGCTGAATTTGATGAACTCCTGTGGACGCCGGATCATCTGGTTTTCGATAATCAGCATCGGAACTAACCCGATAAACAACAAACCCGGAAAACCCCTCTCAGGCCAAGCAAGCGACAATATTACACCGCTTAGCAGACTTAAAAAAAGAAGGTGAATTTTCTGGAATTTCAAAGGGATAAAATTTGAATCGGCTGCAAAAGTAAGGAATTTGACAATGTCGCTGGAAGTTGGATTTTTGGCTTTCTCGGCAATCAGATTGCTTCCAACTCTGCTTTTAATATAGGAAGATGCTTTTGTATGATTTCCCAAACCTCAGCAGGATATATTCCAAAATAATCATGAGCCAAAACATTCCGGAAATCGTATATTTCCCTCCAATCAATATCTGAATGAATCTTTTTGAACGATTCAGATAACTTGTCCACTGATTCACCAAGAATAATGAAATTCATGATGGTGGCATCGAAACTTTTAACGTCTTCTGCAAACTCTTCCGCAGTTTTTAACCCAGATGTAAAAAGCATGATCTTGCCAATTGTTTCAAGCATCACCAGAATAATAGTTTCATCTTTACTATGCATAAAGCGCATCTTTGAATACCAAATCTCTGAAAATTGGTTTTATTGCTTGTTCATGGCAAACATCAACATTTCTCGCAAAACGTTTCATCAGTAATTCTTTTAATTGCAATCTTTTTGCGAAAATATTTTCATTATCCGACGTCATTTCGATCAGAATATCTATGTCACTTTGCTCTGTTTGTTCCTCGCGTGCATAAGAGCCGAAGATACCTATCTTCAATATCCCGAATTTATCCCGGAATATCGTCTTATTATCACGTAAATAAGATAATATTTCATTGCGGGTTAACATTATGATTCTCATTTTAAAGTGATGACTTCAAAGATAAAAAAAAAGGGCATGATATTTCTCGCCGGTTCGATTTTCGCCATTTCGCTATAGACCATCTTCGCTTTCCCGCTTTTGATTTTCCGGATACCTTACCATCACAATCTTCCTGACTTCGCGATGAAGAGTTTCCCTCAAACGTTCAAGGTTTTCCTTGGTTATGGCTGAGATGAAAAGCGACGGCAGATTTTCACGTGCCATCCACATCCGCTCCAACTCTTCCAGCGTGAGGTTTTCCTTTGTGGTAGGCGTCAAATCATCAGCCTCTTTCTCTACTGGCTTATAAGCGTCAATTTTGTTGAAAACCATAATGGTTGGTTTATCAGACGCTTTGATGTCGGTGAGCGTTTGCTTAACCACATTTATTTGATCCTCAAAAGCAGGATGACTGATATCGGCTATATGAATAAGGATATCGGCTTCGCGCACTTCATCCAGTGTGGATTTAAATGATTCGATAAGAGAATGAGGAAGTTTCCTGATGAAACCAACCGTGTCGGAAAGCAGGAAGGGCTGGGTTTCTATAACCACTTTGCGAACGGTGGTATCGAGGGTGGCAAATAATTTGTTTTCGGCAAAGACCTCCGATTTGCTCAGCAGGTTCATCACGGTTGATTTCCCAACGTTGGTGTATCCAACCAGGGCAACCCTGATCATATCGTGCCGGCTTTTCCGCTGCGTAGCCTTCTGTTTATCAATTTCCTTCAGTTTTTCCTTCAGCAGCGATATCCGGTACCTCAGAATCCGCCGATCGGTTTCGATCTCCTGCTCGCCGGGTCCTCTCAAACCAATGCCGCCGCGCTGCTTTTCAAGGTGAGTCCACATCCTTGTAAGACGCGGTAAAAGGTATTCATTCTGCGCCAGTTCCACCTGAGTGCGGGAGTATGAAGTTTGTGCCCGGCGCGCAAATATGTCGAGAATCAGGCTGTTGCGATCAATAATACGGCATTGCAATACCTTTTCTATGTTCCTTATCTGACTTGGGGATAGCTCGTCGTCGAAAACAGCCATATCAACTGGGTTGTTTTCTATCCAGTCGCGAATCTCCTG
Source organism: Bacteroidota bacterium (assembly GCA_026391715.1). Lineage (GTDB taxonomy): Bacteria > Bacteroidota > Bacteroidia > Bacteroidales > FEN-979 > CAIVAT01. The sequence continues at coordinate 18,886 of JAPLDO010000076.1, read as the reverse complement.
TAGTTTGCCACATCCAACATAAGTTCTGGGATCGGCGTAATCGAGTTTCTGGATAAAGCGTTTTAATGAATCGCCGCCGGCAGTTTCAACCAGAAAGGCAAGTTCGTCAAGATATTCGTTTGTTTTTTCGGAATCCTGGGTTCTGGTAGATAAGCCAACAAGGATCGCTGTTTCCCGAAGAGGAGCTGTATCAACCATCAAAATTGTCTGAATCCGATAATCTCTCTTACCTCCCTTACGGTTTTTGAAGCCGATTCACGGGCTTTTTCGGCGCCCATTTTGGCAACTTTCCTCAGGTATGTTTCATCGGCGGCAAGCGCCTCCATCTTTTCCCTGAACGGCAAAGTAAAGCGAATAATATCTTCCGCCAACTGTTTCTTCATATCGCCATAGCGAATAGAGCCGGCAGCATAAACATCTTCAAAAAAGTTCAGCGTCTCGCCCGACGAGAAGTATGACATGAGATCGAAAAGGTTCTGAACTCCCTGTGAACGGGGTTTATTTTGATCTGCGGGACCCGAATCAGTAACGGCGCGCATTACCTTCTTCCTTATTACCTCCGCGCTATCGGCGAGGTAAATTGCGCTATTTTCATTGTCTGATTTTGACATCTTCAGATTCCCGTCAAGACCAGGGATTTTAACAAGATTTTCGCCGAAATTATAAGCTACCGGTTCCGGGAAATAGTTAACCTTGTATAGCCGGTTGAACCGGTTGGCAAAAGTGCGGGTCATCTCAAGATGTTGCTCCTGATCTTTGCCAACGGGAACCCTGGCTGCGCGGTGAATGATGATATCTGCAGCCATCAGCGTAGGGTAGGTAAGCAATCCCGCATTCACGTTATCGGTTTGGGTGCGAATCTTTTCTTTAAAGGAGGTGCAACGTTCCAGTTCCCCAATGTAGGCATTCATATTCAGAAGAAGGTAAAGTTCCGCTGTTTCAGGTAAGTCGCTCTGGATATAAAGGGTCGCTTTCTCTGGATCAAGACCGCAGGCAAGAAATTCAACCAGAACGGTCTTTACATTCCCATGCAGGTCGGCAGGAATTGGATGAGTAGTTAATGAATGATAATCCGCAATAAAAAAATAACATTGGTTCTCTTCCTGCATTTTCACAAAACTCTTCAATGCCCCGAAATAATTACCAAGATGCAAATTCCCCGTAGGCCTTATCCCACTAACAACTATCTCCATTTTTCTGTTACGAATTAAAAATTAAATATCACTAATGACTTACCTCTCCAACAATCAGCCTCCGAATTCACTATATCGCCACCTTGTCGTCTCACATTTTAATCTCATCGCCATTCTTATTAAAGAAATGGTATTCAAGAAAGTGAGATGCGTTTTGTGGTTTGATGTTAACCCACTGACCATATTTACGCCACCATTTCCATTTGAAATTGAACCACCCGTTGGTAAGGAATGCATATACATAAGGATGTACCACCAGGGTAAGATGTTTTTCATTTTGTTCCCTGATCAGATAACCGAGGTTGTTTTCAATGTCGTCGGTAAGTAGAATGGTTGGTCTGATTTTTCCGGTGCCATCGCATGCCGCGCACTTTTCCAGGATTTGAACGCTCATTTCCGGACGAACGCGCTGGCGGGTAATCTGAACAAGTCCGAATTTGCTTGGAGGAAGAATAGAATGTTTCGCCCGGTCCTTTTTCATTTCATCTCGAAGTTTATCGTATAATAACCTTCGGTTTAAACCCAGAGTCATGTCAATAAAATCAATCACAATAATTCCCCCCATATCGCGAAGCCTGAGTTGTCGGGCAACTTCTGTGGCGGCTTCGAGGTTAACTTCGAGGGCGTTAGTCTCCTGGTTCTGATCCTGGTTAACCCGGTGACCGCTATTGATATCAATTACATGAAGCGCTTCGGTGTGTTCAATTACCAGATAGGTTCCGCTTTTAATGGTTACAATCTTGCCGAAGGAATTCTTGATCTGCTTGTCAATTCCGTATTGGTCAAAAATCGGGATCTTCCCGGTTTGCAGTTTAACAATGCTGACTTTATCAGGAACGATTCGTTGGATATAGGTTTTGATCTCTTCAAATAACACCGGGTCATTCACAACGATGTTGTTGAATGATTCATTCAAAGCATCGCGAAGAATTGCCGATGTTCGGTCAATTTCACCAATAATTTTTTGTGGCGGCTTCGCTGTTGATAGCTTCTGAGTTATGATTTCCCATCGTGAGTAAAGACTGCGCAGATCAGAATCCAGGTCGGCAACCAGTTTATTCTCTGCTACAGTTCGAATGATAATTCCGCAGTTTTTGGGTTTGATGCTAGTAATCAGGCGCTTAAGCCGATTACGTTCCTCAGAGCTTTTGATTTTCTGGGAAACTGAAATTTTATCCGAAAAGGGGATTAGCACGAGATACCTGCCGGCAAAAGCTATTTCCGAAGTAACCCGCGGACCCTTGGTGGATATCGGTTCTTTGGCAATCTGGACAACAATGTCCATATTGGGTTTAAGCGCTTGCGTGATTTTCCCCGTCTTCTGAATATCTTCCTCTAACTCAAAATCACCAATTGACAAACCTTCTGCATTTGCAGACTGACCTTTTTTGATGTAATTAAGTAGAGAAAGTACTTGCGGACCAAGGTCAAGGTAGTGCAAAAATGCATCCTTTTCATATCCAACATCAACAAATGCAGCATTTAATCCGGGCATGATCTTTTTAATCCTGCCCAGATAAATATCGCCAACTGAAAACTCGTTGTTGGATTTCTCTTTATTTAACTCTACGAGAAGTTTATCTTCAAGTAATGCTATTTCAACCTCCGAGGAGGTTGAATTGATAATTAATTCCTTATTCACAGTGTTCCATATTATTGAATGCTATTGGCAATCGGCCAATAACCCTGTATGACGTAAGGAATTGCAGCAGCAGGAAGGTTATTTCTTCTTATGTCTGTTCTTGCGCAAGCGTTTTTTCCGCTTGTGCGTAGCCATTTTATGTCTCTTTCTTTTTTTTCCACTTGGCATAATCAATCGACTTAGAAGTTATTACTTCACTTTAACATGTGATTTGACTTTATTCACAAAGGTTTTGGCCGGCTTGAACGAAGGAATGTTGTGGGCAGGAATAATCAAAGTTGTGTTCTTTGAAATGTTTCTTCCGGTCTTTTCAGCTCTTTTCTTGATAATAAAACTACCGAATCCTCTGAGGTAAACGTTTTCACCAGTAGTCATGGAATTTTTAATCGAATCCATGAAAGCTTCAACAGTGGCCTGAACGGTAACTCTTTCAATCCCGGTTTTATTAGCAATTTCTGCTACAATTTCTGCTTTTGTCATGTTAACTTAAAATTTAAAATGATATATTGTTGTTAATGAATGTCTTTACATGCTGTAAAACGGGCTGCAAAGATATAATCTTTTTTGACTGCAAAGAAATATTTTCAAAATTAATTGAAAATCACCATTTCACCATTCCACTAATGCGATTTCCCTTTTATGTTGACCGCATCCCGTCGCACAATAATTTATGTTGAAAATACTATCTTTGCAAAAGATTCGAATTATTAAAATGGACGACGGACCGGAGATAAGCATTGAGCTAAAACCACCTCTGCACTGACAGCGATCCAACCCGGTTTCTTCCAGGTAGCTTCCTTCTTTTCAGCGGTTAAATACAGAAGGAGGCTTCCATGACAACACAAATTACTTTCTATATAAGTCAAATACTGGGATTGGATTACGTTTCATCCTCAGGAATGGCGCTCGGTAAAATCAGAGATTTTCTGATAGATCTTACACCTTTCCCCGGTAACGAAGCAGAACCTGTGCGGCCTCGCGTTGTAGCCGTGAAAGTGAAAAAAGGCAAGGAGACCCGTATTCTCGATTTTTCTTCCTTTGAGATTAGAAAATTTAAGCGCAAACTTAGGATCACATGCCTGGAAATCCAGGATATTTCACCTGAATCATTTTCAAATTATTTATGGCTGGCTGAAAATGTCCAGGATAAACAAATTGTGGACATTAATGGGAGGAAGCTGGTAAGAGTTAATGATATTCGTATGGTGATTATTCCTGCCGGTACTTTTGCTATTGCAGTGGATGTAGGAATAGAAGGACTGCTGCGCAGAATTGGTATTGATCAACCAATCCAGGCATTGCTCGACCCTTTTAAAATTGACATCCCCGGCAAATTCATTCTTTGGGATGATATTGAAACTGTGGATTTTTCAAATTCAAGCATAAAACTAACAAAATCCTCATCGAAGCTAAATACATTGCATCCATCCGATCTTGCCGACATCATTGAAGACCTCGATAAAGCAAGCCGCACCTATATTTTTGCATCCCTCGATGAAGAACAGGCTGCCGATGTGCTTGAGGAACTTGAACCGCATGCCCAGATTCATATTGTTGAAAGCCTTCCGCTGGAGAAGGTTGCAGATGTGCTTGAAAAAATGCCCGCTGATGAAGTTGCCGACCTGCTTGACGCCCTCGCCGATGATAAAGCTGAAAAATTACTCGATGAAATGGAAAAGGAATCTTCAGAGGAAGTCAGGGAATTACTCGAATATCCTAATAAGTATGTAGGTTCGCTGATGACAACCGATTTTTATTCCTTCCATGAAGACATGACAGTTGCCGAAACTCTTGATGAACTCCGGCGCCAGCAACCGGAACCGGCTCATATTTATTCAATTATTGTTATTGATAAGCACGACAAGTTCCTTTCAGCAATTTCGCTCGGTGAACTTGTGATTGCCGATCCTGGAAGGAACCTTAAAGATATTATGAAGAAGAACGCGGTATGCGTTTACGACAATGACAAAGTTGATTCCCTCGCGGGATTGGTTTCCAAATATAATTTGCTCGCCGTTCCTGTCATTAACAAAAATAAAATGATGGAAGGGATTGTAGTGGTTGAGGATATTGTTGAAGACCTTCTCAGCAGAAGAAAAACCCGGTAACGGTATAAAATGGCGAAAATGACTGTTTTATCGCGACGCAAATCAATCTGGCGGAATATTGCAATGTTCCTTGCCATTTTAGGACCAGGTATAATCACCGGCAGCGTGGATAATGATGCCGGCGGGATAACAACTTACTCTGTGGCAGGCGCCATTTATGGCTATAAACTGCTTTGGACACTGATTCCGTCATTCATTGTACTCGTCATTATCCAGGAAATGAATGCTCGCATGGGGATCGTTACAGGCAAGGGACTTGCCGACCTGATCCGGGAAAACGCGGGCGTTAAAGTTACATTCTTCATTTTCATCGGATTATTGCTTGCCGACATCGGCAATACAACCACCGAATTTGCCGGCGTGGCAGGGAGTATGGAAGTTTTTGGCGTGAGCAAATACATTTCAGTACCTATTGTGGCATTCCTTGTTTGGATTCTCGTTGTGAAAGGAAATTACAAGTTTGCAGAAAGGATATTTCTTCTTTTCAGCGTTTCACTCCTGATGTACGTTGTATCGGCGCTAATGGGTAAACCCGACTGGGGGGAGATCGGGCGGTCGCTTGTTCGACCCAGGATGGAATTCACTGAACAGTCTCTCGAAGTGATTATTGGAATCATCGGAACAACCATTGCCCCCTGGATGCAGTTTTACATGCAATCATCTGTAATTGAAAAAGGTCTGAAGATCAAACAGTATAATTTCACCCTTATTGACATTGTAGTTGGATGTACAGCGACAGTTGTCGTGGCTTTTTTCATAATGGTTGCCTGTGCGTCCACACTTCATGTGAGGGGAATTACCATTAACGAGGCAAAGGATGCTGCAATGGCGCTGGAGCCGCTTGCCGGAGCTTTATCTTCCCACGTCTTTGCTTTCGGATTGTTCATTGCCTCGATTTTTTCTGCCACCATCCTTCCGCTTGCCACAGCTTTTTATGTATGTGAAGCGTTTGGTTTTGAAGCCGGGATTGATAAAAAATGGAAAGAAGCTCCCGAATTTTATGTTCTTTATAGTAGTATAATTATTCTTGGCGTGATAATTATTTTGATTCCCAATGCGCCTTTGATCGAAATCACCTTATGGTCGCAAATCATCAACGGTATTCTTCTTCCGGTTGTGCTTGTATGTATGATTCTGCTGGTGAATAACCGGAAAATCATGGGAGATCATGTTAATAAACCTATTACCAACGTGATTGGTTGGGGAACCGTTGTAATTCTTGTGGGTCTGTCTCTAACCTTGTTGGTTCTCCCGTTATTCCATTAACACTCGGATGATACTACCTGAGAATCTTTTCTAATTCCGGCGAAATGTACATGCCTTTTGCCTGCATTGACCTGATGACATCCCTCGCTTTATCGATCTCGCCTTTACTGAAATAAAGAACCACCAGATTATTGTTCGCCTGAGGATGAAGCGGGTCAAGTTCAATTACCTTAGATAGATATGCTGCAATGCTGTCCTCTTTATTCTTCGTGAAGGCGATTTGCGCAAGAAGGAAATAGGCGTCGGGAATAGGGTTGTGTGCAATTTCTTTCCTCAGATAATTTTCAGCGCTGTCAATCTCCTTTTTATCAAATAATACTTTCCCAAGATAATAGTTCAGGTTTTTTAAGTCTGGATTAAGTGCGTATGCCCGTCTGAACAGTTGTTCCCGCATTACAGAATCCTCAACTTTAGTACCCAGCAGCGCATTCGCATAAGCCGAATGAGGCGATCCATCAACCGCGTGAGTCCAAAAGGTAATGGGATCCTTGAAATAATCCGATCGGTATATGCTTTGTACAGAAAACACAAGTACAATCGCCCCGATCAGGATTACCTTTTTACCGGGATCAATATTTCCGCTAAAGGGATAAACCTCGCTAAGCATCAACAGAATTCCAATGATCGGCAGGTATAACCTATGCTCAAAAACCTGATCGTTCAGAGATTTGGGAACAATTAATACAGGAAGGAGGAAAATGAGAAACCAAAATAATCCGAGGTAGGTCAGAGGCTTTTTATAACTTTTTGAAATGAAAATTAATCCGGCAAGAATCATAAAAGCAAGGATTCCCCAGATTATGGCGATATCTTCATATTCGGGGAAAACAGTGAGGTTGAAAGGCAGGAATATCTTTCCGAGATATTGCAGGATTACGCCCAGCCGTTCAATTCCCGCATTTATCATAGCGACGGGAGATATCCAATCTTTAGCAAGTGTTGCTGTTGATCTTACAGAATACCATATTACAATAGCCAAAACCCAACTGATTCCCGGTACGACCAACTTCTGCCAGGGTGTTTTTTTATAAAAAAACACAAATCCAGCCATGATAACCGGTATAATTACTGCCGTTTCCTTGGTAAACAAAGCAACCAGCAAAAAGAACGCCTGAAGAAGCAATATTGGGATGTTCGGATTATCTAAATATCGAAGGAACAAAATGAAGCTACTGAAAAAGAAAATCATCAAAAGCATGTCGTTGCGTCCCGGAATCCATGCCACAGCCTGGGTCAGTACTGGATGTACTGCAAATATCATCGCCAGGAGAAAGGAGTCAAGCCCTGGTATTTTTATCCTGCGAAGAAAATAATATAGCAGGGTCACCGATAAAAGATGAAAGAGAAGGTTAGTGAAATGATATCCTGCAGGCTTTGTGCCAAACAAACGGGATTCAATTATAAAATCCACCAGAAACATGGGTCTGTAATAGGCGTCTCTGGTTGGGTTGAATAATCCCCGCTGAAAGGAAACGCCAAGATTGCTCAAATCTGCATTATATTGGGCGTTCTCAACAATGAATATCGAATCATCTAGCCGGGTGTAATCCAGAAATAATGATTTGAAATACACCGTCGTAGTGATCAGGATGAGCAACAATAATGGAATCTTTGATCTTTCGAAAAACTCCACGATACCTGCCGGCGCTTTGTTAATCTGTTTTTTATTTGTCTTTGAGCTTGCTTTCATGGGTTAAAATTAAAAAAAAACCGGCAAACAGAGGATGAATAGTATCGCGTTTTGGTATTTTTGTTAGTTATACTACAACTTCAATTATGAAAACGTCCATCGTAAGAACTTTTTGTTTGGCGGTATTGTTTTTTTTGTTTCCGGTGAACCGCACATCAACTGACTCTTCATGTTGAAAAAGACACTGCTGATTAACATTACTGGATCCACTTGATGCAGGATCCGGGCGCCGACTAATTTTCCGCAGTCAGCTAATTTGAAAAGTATGGGAAAAACAGTCAAATCACAAAGGGAGGTGGGTAAAAGGTTTTCAAAAACGGATACATCACGTACCATATATAAATGTATGCGCTCTTACAGGCGAAACCAAACCAGATTCACCAATTACTTAACCTGAATCATTTTTCTCAATATTTCCCAACCCAATTAACCAGGATTTTACGGCGCTCCGAACCGGAAGTGAATTCTTTGATTATGTTACTATTAAACAGTATGACCTCTATCGTAGAAAAGTGTTCATCTGCTTTATTGGAAACCAGGAGATGTATAAAGTTGGTTTTATCCAGGTTCTGGTCGGTATGTATTTGATAAAACTGATTACGGTAATAATGTTAAACTTTCATATAGCTTAAATACAGATAGTTATAGTATACAATTCAAATAATGAGTCCACTCCGAAAAGTGGGTATAAAAATCAAAATTTGGCTAAAGCCCGGTATTTCAGCAACTTGAATAGCCACTACCTCAAGGTAGTGGCAATTGATAACCAGATAGTTACCGGAATTTAGTCCAAATTGTTTCCTTTTCGGAGTGGGTTCAATAATATGCTTTTTAATTGAAAAAGTAAAAAAGCATTACCTTTGCGAAGTCTGGCGAAACAGAAATATTTTACTAATGAGTAAATTCTGATAGTGATTATCACGAAATATTTTCAGAAATATTTTTTCAGAATCTTTAATGAAAAAAAGAAAAAAAATAGGATATCCCCATTTCTTTTGTATATTTGTTTCCCTCTAATCTTCAAAAATCATGAAAAAAGCTTTACAGAATATTGAAAATCTGCGATTTCTAACCGTTTTTCTTGTTTGTCTTACGGTCTTTGTGAGCGTTTTGAATTCTGGTTTTGCCCAGATGACTGTGGTGGGAGGCACGACCGTAAAAGTTGAAACCGCTACAACATTGAATTCCACTCAAAACGTTGTACTTGGATATGACCCAATTACTTTAGTTGGTGGAACCCTGAATGTACAGGGAACCCTTGTTCTCAAAAAGAATCTTGTTAATCAAAACATTACGCCTAATTCATTGGGTAATGGGGCTATCGTGCTTTCGGGAACAGTTCCCCAAACTGTTAGTGGTCAGAGTATTATTCAGGATCTGGCAGTCAATAACCCTGCTGGAGTTACCATTGCAGGCAATACACAGATAAATGGTGTATTTACATTGACTAACGGGTTGGTTTCGCTGGGCGCTTACAATCTCCAGTTAGGTCCGGCTGCGACAGTTTCAGGCGTTCCATCATCCTCTAAAATGGTGGTGGCAACCGGTACTGGAGAACTTCGGAAGGAGTTTGCATCAGTTGGCAGTTTTACATTTCCGGTTGGCGCACTCGATGTGCCAACAGATGAGTATGCACCGGTTACTATTTCGTATAATACGGGTACTTTCGGAGCAGGTAACTATACGGGCGTCAACCTGGTGGATGAAGCATATAGCGGAACTGCCATAAGTTACCTGACCATGTACTGGAATGTGACGCAATCAGGCGTCACCAATTTTACAGGTAATGCAAGCTTTCAATATAATAATCCTGGTGACGTTGTCGGGACCGAAGGTGACATATACTGTACTAAAGTTTCGCAAACCGTTCCCTGGATTACTTATAATGGCGCTAACACTGGTACTCATAAGATTGACGCCCATGGCTTGACTTCCTTTGGCTCATTTACCGGAAATCTCGGCAACGGTTCAATCCCGCCGGGAATCCGTTCTTTGCAAGACAAAACGATTACAGGCGCTCCTGTCACATGCGCAGATGCCACCCAAACATTGATTATCTCAGGAAATGGCACCTATTACCATGTACTTGTCGATGGTAGCGCTACTCATATTGCCGGACAAAATATAATTTATTATCCTGGAACAAAAGTTGATCTGGGCGGATACTTGCACGGAAAAATCTCTACCATCTTCTGTAGCCCGCCAAATCCAATTTTGGCTCCGGTTATTGCTGGAAATATCAATCAGGGCGTTCAGGATATGATGGACAACGGGTTTTTCAAAATCTACCCGAATCCAACACCAGGTAAATTTACACTTGAGCTCAAAGGCGACCAAACCGAATCAGATGTTCATATTGAAATTTTTGGAATTCTAGGCGACAGAATTCTGTCAAAAGATATGAAACTGGAACGTAAACAGGAATTTTCATTGAGCGATAAACCAGTTGGCGTATATGTTATACACGTCACCTCAGGTTTGAATACACAAACTGAAAAAATTATTAAAAGATAATTTAAAATATTTTTCTGTTTTGTACTTTTTTACTTGTTTATTTAAATATTTGTTTAATTTTGCATCTATCAACTTCGGATAAATAAAGGAAATGAAATTCATGAGACGGTTACATATTCTCTTCCTTCTTTTTCTTTCCACTGCATTTCATGCACAAAGCACACAAAGCAATTGTGGTGTTAACACTGTTTGCGTGTCTGGAAATATACAAAATCGGAATGCTTCTTTAAATGGGGTTATAATTGCATCAGGACAGTCTCAGGTTTACCGCGCCCATGACAATATTTCTATTTCTGGTTCTAATCCTGTGACTGTTAATCAAAAGGGTTCAATTACTTTGATTGCAGGAAAATCAATCCTTCTTTTACCCGGAACCAGGATTTCATACGGTGGTTTTATGTATGCCACCATTGGAACAAATGGTAAATCTGGAAAACAAGCTGGAAAAGAGGTAAGCTTGGTAACTATCGAAGAAAACGAAAAGATTGAAGAACTGGCCACTTTGGCATTATCGGTTGCTCTATTCACGCCGTTTTCAACATGCAACAATGACCACCTTTACACCGGAGATGCCGAACAGGGTAGTTTTGACTTATCAAACAATGTTTTATCAGCTATTTCGCCTGAGCAACAACGGAAAGTGGCTGTTGATAGCTATTTTCGGGCAGAGGTTTCCCATAGGCAAATGCTTATAAATTATTCTTCTGTATTAATATCCCATGAAAACCGTGCTGAAACCATGAGAGTATTGCGGTTGTGAAATGTTTGCTGTCTGTTTCCAGAAAAACCTGATACAGATTAGGGGTTCTGGATAAAGAATATAGAAATATCAATTCAAATTGAAATATTAAAAAAATAATTATAACACAATACAATATAAAAACTAAAATTATGAAAAAATTAGCATATATTTTCTCGGCGATGGTTTTATTCGCATTCTTGTTTAACGCAACAACTCAGGCGCAAAATATTTTTCCAGCAACTGGTAAGGTTGGTATTGGAACTGTAACGCCTCTCTATGAACTGCAAGTTACAACCGGCAATACTGGCGCAGCAACTTCAATTACAGTTGAAAAGGTAGCTGGCGCAGGTGGCGCTCAATTTATTATGAAAGATGTTGCTCAAAATATTGAATGGAGATTTAAATCAGCAGCAGGTGGTCTTTTCAAAATCAGGGATAATGTACATACTTCTGATGTTGTTGTTTTTGAAGCAGTTCCTGCAAATGCAGCTACAGCCCTTTATTTAAAAGCCAATGGTAATTTAGGAATTGGTACGACAAACCCACTTGCAAAACTTTCAGTAAATGGTACTGGCACTTTCAATGGTAAGGTAAAATGTACCGAAATTGAAGTCTTAACTGCCGCTTTTCCTGATTATGTTTTCAAAGCTGGGTATAATTTACGTCCTCTGTCAGAAGTTGAGTCATTTATCAATTTAAATAAACATCTGCCTGATGTTCCAAGCGAAGCAACTGTTTTAGCTAATGGATTAAACCTTGGCGAAATGAATACTACGCTTCTCCAGAAGGTAGAAGAATTGACATTATATATGATTCAGTTACAGAAAGATAATGATGCACTGAAGACCAGAATTTCAAACCTTGAAAAATAACATTAAGAACTGAAAGCGTTCAAATCGTCAAGCCAGGATTCGGGAATTTGTTTTGGAAGAATTTGATTGACGAAGTTATAAACAAAACGATAATGTTGGAAAATCCTCTTTCTGTAACACACAGGAAGAGGATTTTTTTTACTTTCATTTAAAGGATTGATATCAGGATTAATGTAATCAATATTAAGAAAGTTGGTAATTCTCTGTAATTCATGAGATAATGTTTGTTGATTAAATAGATGTTCAAAAAAAAGCAATAATAAATTGTCATAGTTTATGGTATTACTGAGGGTGGTAATAGTTCTTTTATAGTCGGTTCGTAAAAAATACTGAGGATTATCCAAACAGTTGATAACCTGTTCAATGGCTGAAAAATGTTCAAATCTGTTATCATGCAGATTAAGGTGTGACCAATAACGATCGCAAGGATTTCTTAAAATGAAAATGAATTTCGCATTGGGGTATAAATTCAAAATAGCATCAAATCCATTGATGTTTAACAGAGAGTAAGATGGTGTGATTTCTCCAAACACCTGATGTTCCGGTTTTAATATCGAGTTAAAATATTCCTTGTATTTTTCCTTTTCTTCTATCATTTTAATACGGTATAAAAGACAGGCAGATTGCAATGATTCTTCTAATGTAAGCCCTTTAACATTCATTTTTGTTTTAATTTCCTTCAATTGAGTAGTAAAATGGTCTTTGTTGTAAAGGCTGCATAAGTCAGGTCTGTAAATTGCGTCAAAATAATGTAATTCTTTAATGGCGCTGAAACATACCTGTGGATGATGCGAGAAATAGTTTGCCAACCATGTAGTCCCTGTTCGCTGTGCTCCAATGCCAACAAAATATTGTGCGGACATATTCGATTTAGATTAAGTTTTATGGTGCAAGGTATATAAAAGTTTCGAAATGAATGTAAAAACAAGTTGGGAAAAGAATTTTTGTATATGGCTTTTGAAACATACAAGTAAAATGCAAAAAGCAACAAATGTTACCGTAAACGATAATATTATTCTTGATACTAACGATTAAGTAAACTTGTTGGAATTTAAATATTTACCGGTTTAGAAATGATCGCGCTTGACCAACTATTTCCGATAATAAAACAACCAATTATTTTGGACGAAAAATTTTATCAAAAAATCGCCGGTTAATAAAAGACAAATAATTGAAATGCAAACGTCGTACATTACCACCATAATTCTAATTCTTTTAAGTGCGTTTGAGCAATGTACATTTTTAGCCCGTTTTTAAGGTTAATCATGAACCCGCGAAAGAATAATTGGCTTATAGTTTCATTGATAAAATAAGCATCCAACATGATAATTCATACTGCTATTATTGATGATGACCCGGTAAATGTTGAAGATCTTAAAACCAAATTGGAGTTGTTCTGTCCCGAAGTTATTGTCGTTGCAGAATTTGCAGCATTTTCGGAAGCCGCTATACAGCTTGAAGGCATTCATTTTGATCTCCTTTTTGTCAAATACAACTCGCTGGAATATGATGAATCAGACATCAGATCAACATTCACGGAGAATTTATTTCATATAATCTGGTTAATTGGCGCTAATGCGCACTCTTTTCCTTTACCTGAAGGATTGTCCGACGCCTCATTGCCGGTACCACTCGATTCGAAAAAACTTCGCCTTACGGTGACATATATTATTGAGCAACTGGTTTCTAAAACACAGAGTTCGATTGTTGAAGATCAAATATTTGTATCCAGAAATTATCGTCTTGCCGTTTCTGAGAAAAGAAGTATCATCTTCATTCAGATTCCCGATATTTTATTTTTCCAATCCGATGGAAATTACACCAAAATCGTTTTTCTTAAAAACAACTGTAACACTGAGACAGTCCTCGCTTCTAAAAACCTTCTCCATTTTGAAACCAGGGTGGTATCATTTGATTTTGTTCGAATTCACCAATCCATTTTGGTTAACTGTTCCAAAATATCGCGGATTGAAAAAAATTCAAGCGAGGTGATACTCATTGATGGGACGATTTTACCCATTGCCCGCGATCGCAAAAAAGATGTCCTGCTCAGATTGCTCCGTTAGGTTAAAAGATCTTTCCTGACCTTTTCCAATCGTTTTTTAACGGAATAGCATCAATTATTTATTGGTTGATCGGATAGAAACAATCTAAGGGATTGGTTTCAAATAGTATATTTCATTTGGTTTACTTTTGTTTGTTGAGATATTTTTTCCAAATCCTATTTTTATCAATTTTTAACAAAAACCAAATCAACTATGAAAAACCAATTCCTTTGGATCAGCATAGTCATAATGCTGAATTTAATCACATTCAGAACTTCCGCGCAGGTAGCCGTTAACACCGATGGCACCACCTACGATGTTTCCGCCATGTTAGACGTTAAATCTGCCACCAAAGGCTTTCTCCCCCCACGGGTTGCGCTCACCGCCGTGAACGTAGCCGCCCCTGTTACCACTCCTGCGATCGGACTTCTTGTTTACAACACGGCAACTGCCGGCACATCTCCTAACAATGTTGTCCCCGGAAATTACTACTGGAACGGTACACGCTGGGTGGCGGTTTCGCCTCCACTTGGAACCAGTGCCGGCGACATGCTTTACTGGAACGGAACACAATGGGTACGGGTGCCCGTTGGCACAACCGGACAGGTGTTGCTATTAAGCGGAGCAGTTCCTGTATGGGGATCAAGTGCAGCAACACTTCCAACCGTTACAACCAATGCTGTGACAAATCTTTCTTCCGTTTCCGCAGTTTGCGGCGGGAATATCGCCGATGGAGGTTCTCTGGTAACTGCTCGTGGTGTATGTTGGGGTACCGCTGCAAATCCTACCACGGCAGGTTCAAAAACCTCAGATGGCATCGGTGCGGGAGCTTTTACAAGCAGTATCACCGGACTGATTTCTAATACTACCTACCATATCAGGGCTTACGCCACAAACAGCATTGGCACCAACTATGGAGCGGATGTTACTTTTACAACGATCAATATTGTAACAACGGCAGTTTCAGTCATTACCACAACAACCGCTGCAAGCGGCGGAACCATCGCCAGTGATGGCGGCAACACCATCACCGCCCGCGGGGTTTGCTGGAATACGATGACAGCGCCAACTACGGCCAATTTTAAAACCACAGATGGAACAGGAACGGGAACTTTTATTAGCAGTTTAACCGCGCTTACCGGGAATACACCATATTATGTACGGGCATATATCATTAACAGTTCAGGTACGTTTTACGGGAATGAAGCAACGTTTATGACCTTGCCTGTTATACCTGTTGTAACAACTGCTGACACATCAAATATAACCAAAACAACAGCACAATGCGGTGGCACAGTAACAAACGATGGTGGATCCGGGATATCTGCCAGGGGCATTTGCTGGAACACCTCGTCCAATCCAACAATTGCAAACAGCAAAACTATTGATGGTTCCGGGATGGGTTCCTATACAAGTTCCTTGACTGGGTTAACCCAGTACACCACTTACTACATTAGGGCATATGCTACAAATACTGCAGGTACGAATTATGGGGGCAACGTATCATTTAAAACTATGGGAACATTACCTACGGTAACAACTGATGATATTACAGGGGTTTTGGCAACGACTGCCATTGCCTATGGAAATGTCATGTTTGCAGGAAATCCAGTGGTTACTGAAAGAGGCTTTTGCTGGCGGACAACTATAAACCCTACCATCGGCCATAACAAAGTTATCAGTGGAAGTGGTGCAGGACTTTTCAATGCAACGCTGACAAAGTTAGCTCCTAATACGACCTATCATGTGCGTGCTTATGCAACCAGCCCCATCGGTACATGCTACGGGGCAGACATGATTATTACTACCCTCAATTCTTATTATGAGGGTTTTGAAAATGGATTCCCAAGCAGTTGGTCTGGGACATGGGGCGTTAATTCAATTACTAACGCTTATGAAGGATATAATGTTTTACAATCAGGTTTGGTAAATGATTCAATTTGGTTCACAAAAACAGTTACAACTTCTCCAAATGGTTATATATCATTTTATTACAGCGGTATGAATTGGAATAGTGCAACAGCTTCCTTTTATATAGATAATGTTTTAAGAGCAGAGTTAGGTGAGGAGGAATGGACTTTACATAGTTTTACTATTTCACCTGGCATTCATACTTTTAAATGGAAATGTACGTCTTTATTATATTATTGTCAGTCCGTAAAACTGGAATTACAGGCAGCATCTGTAATTCGAAGACAGATTCTTTATTCTGTAAATAGTACACAAAGCACCCAATCCCACAATTTGAAAAAATGGCGAAGAGCAATATTATAATATATCTGATATTGATGACAACATCTATCCGGATTTGGATTTTGGAAAGAATTAACAACCATTCCAAACATTCGTTGATCTTATTATTGGTGGGAGCGATTTCTCAAAGAAGGCTTACAAATGATTTCTTTTCATGGAATTAGTTATTTAAAAAAATATGAACAATAACTTAAATTATTTAAAACAAATCAAAGGACAAACTGGTATAACAATTTGTGCCACTATATTCTTTTGTTGTATAGGAAATCTTTACGTTTTCTCCCAAAACGTAATCGCCCCCGGCACCACTTTTAAAGTAGCTTCAGGCACTACGGTCATGTCCGCCGAAAATCTGGTAGTGAAAGATGGGGCATTACTCAGTAATGCCGGATCGCTGGTTCTGAAAAAAGGCCTCACCAATGAATATACGGTGCCTTTCGCGATTGGCACAGGAACGGCTGAATTTTCAGGCGTGGCGAATCAGTCCATTATAGGCCAGAATATTATCCAGAACCTTACAATCAACAACTCAACTGGGGTTACAATTGGTGGAAATACCAATGTGAATGGCATCCTGGCGTTAACCTCAGGGGCTGTAACACTGGGCAGCAACAACCTGCTGCTTGGCCCTTCGGCCACGGTTGCCGGGATACCTTCCGCCACTGCAATGGTGGTTGCAACAGGAACAGGCGAATTGCGAAAGGAGTTTGCAACGGGTTTTACCGGTAGTTTTACCTGGCCGGTTGGCGATGCCACGGTTACGGCGGAGTACTCGCCGGTTACCCTCACCTTTTCTGCCGGATCTTTTGGAACTGGCAATTATACCGGGATAAAGCTGGTAAATTCCCCCTATACCGGGATGACGGGAAGTTATCTGAACAGGTACTGGATTTTGAGCCAGAATGCGGTTACATCCCCGCTGTTCAATTCACTGTTCCAATATTTGCCTGCCGATGTGGTGGGAACGGAGAGCCAGATCAGTTGCATGAAGGTAAGTCCGGTGCCAATAGTTACCTACAGCGCTGCCAATACAGCGCTCCACCAGCTTACTGCCACTGGATTGACATCTGTCGGAACTTTTACCGGAGCCACCCCGACGGTTTGCACCTTATCAGTTACGCCATCAAACCAAAATGCAACTTCCGCAGCAGGATCCACAACTTTCTCTGTGACAACCACCTGTGCCTGGACAGCCGCGAGCAACCAAACCTGGTGTACGATAAATACTTCCGGGTCAGGTAACGGAACGATCACTGCAAACTATACTGCAAATACAACAACCAGCGCCAGAACTGCCACTATAACGGTTACTGTTTCGGGGTTGACACCAATAGTTGTTACAGTTACCCAAGCGCCGCCTTGTACGTTAACTGTAACGCCATCAAACCAAAATGTTTTGGCAGCGGCAGGTTCAACTACTTTCTCGGTAACGTCAAGTTGTGCATGGACGGCTGCAAGCAACCAAACCTGGTGTACGGTTACTGCTTCCGGTACGGGTACGGGAACCATTACGGCAAATTACACTGCCAATACAACCACCAGCGCACGAACTGCAAATATTACAGTAACCGTTTCGGGAGTAACACCAATTGTTGTGACGGTCACACAAGCCGCACCTTGCACATTAAGTGTAACTCCATCAAACCAAAATGTTTCAGCATCGGCAGGGTCAACTTCATTCTCCGTAACCTCCACGTGCGCCTGGACAGCCGCGAGCAACCAAACCTGGTGCACTATAAATACTTCCGGGACTGGTAATGGAACGATTACTGCAAACTATTCTGCCAATACAACCCCGAGCGTCAGAACCGCGAATATCACCGTTACGGTTTCAGGTGTAGCTCCGGTAGTTGTCACTGTGACCCAGAGTGGAGGATGTACTATCCCCTGGCAACCGGCACAAAACCAGCAATTCAACATGAACGTTATTGCAAAGCTATACATCTCGAATGTACTGACCACCAATCCTTCCGATGCAATCGGTGCATTTGTGGGCACAGAATGCCGTGGGATTGGCTTCCCCGATCCTGCCTTGAACGGGATCATTTTCCTCACGATAACTTCGGATGTACAAACGGGTGAAACCGTAACTTTCAAAGCGTCGAAATAGGCAACTTGTGAAGAGTGCACCGTTGCGGAAACGATGCCGTTTGCAAACCAGTCAGAAGTGGGCACTGTGAATAATCCTTTTGAATTTCATTGCGGGATGGTTCAGTTGTGTGTCAATTTCGGCGCCGGATATACATGGTTTTCGGTGAATGTCAATCCCGGTTCGATGGCATTGAATTCACTTTTCAGCAATCTCACCCCCTGCGAGAACGACCGGATTATTGGACAACAATCATTTGCTACCTATTATGGCACCCAATGGGTTGGAAGTTTGAGCGCGATTGATCCTAAAGCCATGTATAAAATGAAATTGTGCTCACAACACACATGGTGCAAGCAGGGATCGCCGGCAAGTATCGAACCAATAACCATCGCAAGCGGTTATCCCTGGCTCGGATATTTACCGCAAAGCGATCTGCCGATCAATACCGCCCTTGCCAACATCGTTCCGG
>JAPLDO010000130.1 GCA_026391715.1 Bacteroidota bacterium | reverse complement strand
ATTGCCGGCTGAGTTTCAATGATTGGTAAAATTTCCTGCCTTGTTTCCTCTTTGACAGGTTGTTTTACCTGTTCTTCTTTAGGTTTTCTGGATGCTTCAAAGGTTTTTTTCTCAAAATCCAAAGAGACATTTTTTATGAACAGGTCATCCAACTCCTTTTCCCGGTCTTTCGAAGCGGTCTTTTTATCTTCGATAGTAATTGTTTCGTGAGAGGTAAACTGTAACCCGATTTTTTTTGCCTCTTCTTTTACATGTTTTTCCAATGCAAACTCTTTCATCAGGAGCGAATACATCTCCGAAGTCAGTTTTGCATTGGGATCAAGTTCAAGTGAAATTCCTTTTTTACTAAGGAAATCCACTACGGTCTTGATGCCGATATTAAATTCCCGTGCGGCTTTGCTTAACCGAACACTTAATGCGCCTTCACTCATTGAGCAATATTATGGTTTGTTATTCAAATTCAGCTCTAATAATGCGAACTACTTCATTAATGGTCTCTTCTTCAAGATCAGTTCTTTTCACGAGTTCTGCCACATTGAGTACCAGAACGCTTTTTGCAGTGTCGCAACCGATGCCTTTCAATTCATCAATAATCCATTGATCTATTTCATCAGCAAATTCCTGGATGTCAACATCTTCATTATCGGCATCCGTATCTCGGTAAACATCAATTTCATATCCGGTAAGTTTTCCGGCAAGTTTTATATTGAACCCGCCTTTTCCAATGGCAAGCGATACCTGATCAGGTTTCATGTAAACATCAGCGCGCTTTTCCTCCTCAATAATAACAATAGAAGAAATTTTTGCCGGGCTTAAAGCCCGCTGGATAAACAATGAAGGGTTGGTAGTATAGTTGATAACATCAATATTTTCGTTTTTCAACTCTCTCACTATGCCATGAATACGGCTCCCTTTCATACCAACGCACGCGCCTACCGGGTCTATACGGTCGTCATAAGATTCAACTGCAATTTTGGCGCGTTCGCCCGGTACTCTTACAATTTTCTTGATGTTTATCAGTCCGTCATAGACCTCCGGCACTTCCGATTCAAACAACCGCTCAAGGAAGGTTTCGGAGGTACGGGAAAGTATTATTATAGGATTGTTATTTTTCATTTCAACCTTCGACACAACAGCTCTGATGGAGTCGCCCTTCCGGTAAAAATCCGACGGTATCTGTTCTGATTTCGGAAGCAGGAGTTCGATACCTTCGTCGTCAAGAACAAGGATCTCTTTTTTCCATACCTGGTAAACTTCACCCGAAATTATTTCGCCAATTTTTTCACGATATTTTGAGTAAATATTGTTCTTTTCATACTCCTGAATTTTTGAAATCAAATTTTGTCTGATAGTAAGAATTTCCCGTCTGCCAAAACTGCCCAGTTTGATCTCCTCCGAAAGTTCTTCGCCAACCTCAAAATCGGGTTCAATTTTAATTGCCTCCGAAAGAGGAACCTGTGTGTTTTCGTCTTCAACCTCGTCATCTTCAACGATAGTTCTTGACCTGAATATTTCGAGGTCGCCTTTGTCAATGTTTACAATGATGTCAAAATTTTCGGCTGATCCAAACCTTTTCGTGAGCATGTGCTTGAATACATCTTCCAGGATGCGCATCATGCCTTGATCGTCGGCATGCAAAACAGTCCCGACAATGATTTCGCCTGCTTGTGTAGCAAGTTCAAGCAAAAGACCGGTATTTTTAATAAATTGACGCGGCAGCTTTAATGGCTTGTCGGCGCCGGTGGAAGATACAGTAAGTTCAAAATCTTCGGTTTCCCGGTCAAACTGAGATTCTACAAACCGGCTTAGCCTCGTGCAGGCGTCAATGGTTACGCGATGATCGCCATCAATGAACAAGGAAATTTTATTTCCGGGTTTGATAATAATATCAACAACAAATATATCACTCCCCGCCAGGTGTTGTTCAACTAAGTCTCTGATCTGTTTTTCGGTAATCATGGATTATCAATAAAAGAGGGGACTTGGCGTCCCCCCTTATCGTGCTTGCATATAAATCGAATGCAAAGGTAATCAATATTTATTAATGGCAAAATCTTTTTAATACTTCACTTTTCGACGATCTTCTTACCCACAAGGGTTATACTTACCTTATATATTATAAGCATCAGATTGCAAACCCAAAGTGTCAAAACAAATTTTTCCCTCGGCGATAGCTTTTCTTTTCCGCATCTTCACGGAAATGCGTTTATATGTTACGAAAGATATTTCCCAACAATCGGCATCCGTCGCCCCTGCCCGAATGCTTTTGGCGAAACCCTGAGAATTGGAGGCGTTTGATACCGCTTGTATTCACTGGCGTTGACAAGTTTGAGAACCCGTGATACGGTTGCCTCGTCAAATCCTTCGCTGATTAGTTCTGAAGGTCCGTAACGATGTTCGATATACAGGTACAAAATCTTGTCGAGCAAATCATAATCGGGCAATGAGTCTGAATCTTTCTGGTTCGGGCGTAACTCTGCCGACGGCGGTTTGGTAATGGAATTTTGCGGGATAACTGTATTTTTCTGATTTATATATTGCGCCAGTTGATAAACCTGGGTTTTGTAAACATCGCCAAGAACTGATAATCCGCCGCACATGTCGCCATAAAGGGTTCCATAGCCAACAGCCGCTTCGCTTTTGTTGGAGGTATTCAACAGGATATATCCGAACTTGTTCGACATTGCCATCAAAATAACTGCCCGCAGCCGCGCCTGAATGTTTTCCTCTGCCAGGTTAAATGGTAGTCCTTTAAATTGCGAAGAAAGGGTTTGAGCAATGGCGTCAAATGCGCCCTCAATGGGAATAATATCATTCTGAATGTTGAGGTTAGCAGTTAGCTCAAGCGCGTCGACAATACTGTGATCCGACGAAAACTGCGATGGCAGCAAAACAGCTCTCACATTTTCATTTCCCAGCGCGAGCGTTGCAAGAACCAGGGTAACGGCAGAATCAATACCTCCCGATAATCCTATTATTGCTCTCTGAAAGCCCATTTTGCCGAAATAATCTTTGATTCCGAGGATCAAGGCGTCGTGGATTCGGGGGACGGAAAAGGAGTTGGTAAGATTGTAGGTTGGTAAGTTGGTAAGTTGAAGAGTTTGGGTAGTTGAAGCAATATTTTGCTGTCTGATAACTTCAGCGGTTTTTTCTATTTTCTGAATCAGAAAATCTTCTTCAAAATCTTTTAAGGCTGTGACAACAATTCCTGTTGAATCAATCACCATTGATTCGCCATCGAAAATCAGTTCGGTTTGTCCGCCAACCTGGTTGACATAGACCAACGGAAGTCCGTAATTTACGGCATTCTGCGATAATATTTCCCTTCTGATTTCATGTTGATTATAATGAAACGGAGATGCTGCAATGTTGATGATCAAATCGGGATTCAACACTGTATATTCATCCATTGGGTTTCGCACATAAAGTGGGTCGTCAGTGATGTTCCAGAGATCTTCGCAAATCGTAACCGCGAGGCGCCAACCCTTGTAAGCGATTACAGAATATGGTACGCGATTAGGTTCAAAATACCGGTACTCATCAAAAACGTCGTAGTTGGGAAGTAATGTCTTGTTTACAATGGATTTTATCTCTCCATCTGCAAGAAAATAGGCTGAGTTGAAAAGAGGTTTGCCTTTTGGCGCATGATTGACAGAAGGAGAGCCGACAATTGCAGCTATTCCAATACAATGCCTGGCAATTTTCCCGATTGATTCCTGGCAGCAGTTTATGAAATCATTAAACTCCAGGAAATCCCGCGGTGGATACCCGCATACGGATAATTCAGCAAAAACGATAAGATCGGCCTGCCGTGTTTTTGCAAGTTCAATCTTTTCGATGATGCGCGCAGTATTGGATGCAAAATCACCAATATGATAATTCAGTTGTGCCAGCGCAATTTTCATGACGTTAGAATAGAAATCCTATATTTACTTCAACGTAATTCAGCAGACTCTTTTCAACCAGATTCGATTTATAGTTTTCTCCGGTGAGAATATTGTTGAGACCATTGGAATAGCTAATGCCAAACATAATGCGCGAGGATTCATCGAGGTGGTATTCACAACCGATTCCTACCAGGATGGATTCGCGTATAAGAGTGGTTCCTCCATTAAAATCATATTGCTGATCAACGGCGCCTCCTTTAGTGAGTTCAAAATGTTCCTTTACCGTTGTTTTGATTCTGAATCCTGTTCCGATGCCAATCTGTCCGAAATAAGAGAGTTTCCCAAACTTTTTGGTTTGCATTTTGATCATTACAGGAATTTCGAGATAGAGAAAATTGTATTTCCTGAATACTTCCCCATCCTGCAAACCGGCGCTTCCCTCAACCATCAATGAATCGCTATAGCGAAGTTTTCCATTAAGAAACTGAAAATTGAACCCGGTTGACAGGGCATAATTTTCGGCGAAATAAAAATCGCTTACAAACCCGACCGTAGCGCCAACCCTTGCGCCATCATTGGTATAACCTTTTGTTCCGGGACTCATCCAGCCGATATTCGGAGCCACCTTTAATCCCAGTTTCATGGGATGAGACGCCTGTGAGAAAAGGATACATGGCGCTACAGCCAGAATCAGAATGAGAGATGATGTAATGGTTTTTTTCATAAAGTGGGCTGTTAAACTATCATGGTTAAAAAGCAAAAGTAATTATTAATCAGGAAAATTAATAAACTAGATTCATCGAAAGGTTTGTCATTAACGGTTTTTCAAACTTTGAGCATACTCCGAAAAGGAAACAATTTGGACTAAAGTCCAGTAA
>JAPLDO010000172.1 GCA_026391715.1 Bacteroidota bacterium | reverse complement strand
CATACTATTTTGAATTGAATGATTGAATAATTGAATACCTATTTGCCAAATTTAATTTCAGGAATATTTTTCGATAAGTTCATTAACGATAATTTTTACTCTTTCCTGATTGGTTTTTGAGCCAATCCGGCTTGTTTCTGATGTTAAAATATCCTGACAGATTTTTCTGAATATATCTTTGGATTCTGAAGGAGTGGTTTTTAAAGTTGCCAGAGTTTTCGCAATCATTATCGAACCGCGGATGGTCGGGTCAAATTCGGTTTTTCCAGATTCGCGTAATCCTCTGACAATTTTAATAATTCTCTCAGTATCAAGGAGGGAAAGATTAGATTTTGCCATAGTAATCTGCAATTTGGTTTCATAATCGAAATGATCGAGATCCATTGTTACCATGCGGTCGCGCAATGCATCCTGAGTTCTGTTTACTCCGGCATATTCTTCAGGGTTAGATGTAAAAATGGCATGGAATTCGGGATGAACTTTCATGTAATAATCCTCCTCCTTTGCTGCCGAGGTGCTAAGCATTCTTTCCTGAAGAATGGGAAGGAGAATGTTGTTAGCTTCAGGTCGCGATCGGGTAAATTCGTCGTAAATCAATGTAAAACCATTTTTTACGGCAATAGTTAAACGGTTATTTACCCATTGTTTACTCATGTCTTCCTCATATTTATGAACAGAATGAATAAACTTGTCGTCCAGTTTTTTATATTTATAACCCTGTTCGCTGCCGATTAGATCGGAAGTTTTATATTCAGCATCACCATGTATAATTACCACTGGTCTGCCAATTTTACTTGCCAGATGCATTGCCACTGTTGTTTTACCGGTTCCCGACGGGCCTCTGAAATGTACCGGAAATCCTGCTTTTATATAGGTAAGGCCACGATTAGTGATGTCTTTAATATATTCAGTTTCTACAAAATTTGGTAATGGCTTTAGTTCAAGTACCGTATTCATTTCATTTTTATTGCTCATATTGGTAAGTTGGTAAGTTGGTAAGTTGGTAAGTTGGTAAGTTGGTAAGTTGGTAAGTTGGTAAGCTGGTAAGTTGTTGGGTGCAGTAGGGATTTGATTTTGTTTGATGCCGGGTTATTGCTCAAAATCAGATTTGGGTAATTGTGTTAAGGTTTTTTGCCAGACGGATCTTGCTTCCTCAATGTCCTTAATAATAGCTTCTTTTGATAGCAAAAATGCATCTTTCAGATTTTTATACCTAATTAGAGCATCTTGTCGTTTTTTTATGCTAATTCTCAGTTTGTCTGCTACATTGGTCATTTTCCAAATTTTAACATTTTGAAATCAGCAAATGCATCCTTTACCTCCACACCGGGTACATGGAAGTCTATCGCTTGATTTTCCAGTTCCTTTGCATTGCAGACATTTTGTGTTGCATTCGCAGTGATTCATTCCCTTGCCTCCGCATACGATGCAAGTAACCCTGGAGCCAAGCGGGTTTTTGCCTGAACCCGAACAAAAAACACATTTTTTCAAAGGTTCCTTCACTTCAACCTGACCGGTCCCATCGCAAACCAGGCAATGTGAAACAGGAGAGAGTAACTCGAAGGGATCCATTCCCGTTCCGCTGCAAAATGCGCATTTAATCATTTTTGTCATGGAATATTTAGAATTACGAAGTAAAAATTAATAATTGCGGAGCCGAAAGGATCTTACTATCAGAAAGTAGTCAGCCGCTTCGACTCCGCTCCAAACCATTACATTATTTTAAAGGGAAGTAAATATTATCAATTTTTTGCAATTTCCCTTCATCCAGTAAAGCTTTCGCTGTAAATCCAAGTTTCATTCTGGTTTCGCTCAGTGGCTCTTCCATTTCCGAGATTTTCACTCCTTTGGGATGTTTGTTTACATAATCCAATACTTTCTGCTCCAAAGTTTTTGGCTCTTCCGGAAATGAAGTAAAAACTGGTTCTTCCTTAACAGGGATTTCCTTTACTACTTCAACAGGAGCTTGTTTTACTACTTCAACCGAAGTTTCAATTTTTACTTCCTTTTTTTTTTCAACTTTCGCGGCTACCTGTTTAGGCGGCGTTACAACTCCTGTTTTTCTTATTTGTGCCATTGCATCCTGCATCTTACTCCACTCTGCCGCAGCCTGAACTCTGTTATGTAACAAATCATCAAGCATTGTGCCAGTATAAGTTTGGATACCTTTTACTTCTTTATTAATTTGTTTTATGGCTTCGTGAATTCCTTTCATTATGGCATTATAGTCATTAAGCCTTTCGGTTTCGCCATTGGCAAGGTCTTTTCTCAGTTTTTGAGCCATTTGTTGATTTTCTTTGCTGATTTGCGCTAATCTTTTCTGGAAACCATTCAACAGCGCTCTGGTATATTCAACTCTTTCAGCAAGGTTTTTACCAAGTTCGGCTCTAAGCTCCGTTGACATATCAAGATGCTCTTTCTCAAATTTATCTAACATTTCGTTAGTATTTTTGAAAATTCCCAAAACTTCATCATTGATGTTTTTGATATCGTCGTTGATGCTTTTCATAAGGGCGTCGAAATCATCCATTCTGGTTTTTTCGTTTTGCATTCTGTCGGCGCGACCTTCCGCAAAGAATTTATTCAAATCCGCAGCCATTTGTACTCTGTCGGCGTTGAATTCCTTTATCATGTTAAATGTGGAAGTTTGTATTGCTAAAACTTCTTTCTGGATGGCGTCGATAGTGTTATGAATACCAGTCATTATTTCATTATAGGTATTCAGTCGTTCTTTTTCCCCAAGCGCCAGGCTGTTTCTAAGGGCCTTGGCATTGGCATTTAAAACGGCGGCCATTTCTCTATGGTCCTTACGGAAACCGTCGAGGGTTTTCTGCACATCGTTTACAAGTTCTTCATTTTCCTTGATCCTTTGTTTGAAAGAAGCAAGTAACTCTTCAGTTAAATTTTTCATGTCTGATGCTAGTCCCATTTGTTTTTCTCCTATTGTTTAATGAATATTTGGTTACCTTATTTAGTTGATTTCTTTTATTAATTGATCCTTAATTTTTTTTATATCCTGTATTACAATATTATCGCCTTTTTTAAGCAAATTTTCAAGGTGCTCCATCATTCGATCGTGCATTTGCTGAAAATTCAGGAATGTCTTCATTACCGTTTCCTTTCTGATTTCCTGTAGTTTTGAAATTTCAGAAAGTTGATTTTTGAGTAACGTAATTTTTTCAGAGGCGTCTTGCGAGGTAATATCTTTAATACTCAACAGGCTATTTTTCAGCGATTTGGCAGTCTCTTTCTGAGCTTCAATAAAGGTTAGGAACTGATGTCCGGCTTCTTTTTCCTTTTCGTCGAGTGCGCCCAGAATGCCCGACATCATCATGTTGTAGTCTTTTTTTCGCAAAGAACCATTTTTTGCCAAAATTTCGCAAAGTCTCGAATTAAGCTGGTCTCTTTCCTTTTTGAGATCGTTTAAGGAATTGTGGACATTATCGAACAGCGAGTGGGAAGATTCGGTAATATTTTCTGATGATTGGAAGGCGGTTTGAATTTTTTGAATCCGCTCCTCATAGGAAGTGATTATGTTTTCGAAAAAACGATCCAAATCCAGTTTCGGGGTGGCATTCATAGTTGTTGTTTTATTAATTCATGGTTGGGGATAAAAAGCGAAATTCCTGGTAAATCATGCTTTCAGATATGGAATCTGCAAGGATGTTTTAGCAAGAATCACTGCTTAATTGCAATATGCCTTATGCGGCTTTTGCAGTTAATCCAATAGCTTCAGCATACTTCAGGTATGTTTCAACTGAGGCAACAACTACTCTTGCTTCGATAGCAAGCAGTTCGATACCTACTAATGATACTCTTACCCATGCATCAACAACAACACCTTTGTCAAGGATACGGTCAATTACCTCTACGAGGCTGGATGATCCGATGGTTTTTTCTACTGCCATTGTTTTAATCTCCTATTTTTGATTTATGAAAACCGTGCTTTACATGAGGGACGGTTTACCTCTTGTTGCGCCATGTATTACAAAATGCGCGCCGGAAATATAGGATATTTAATATTGGGGTATTTTGATCAGCTAATCATTTGAAAATAACATGATAGAAAAAGTGTATTATTTTTCTAAGTACATGACAAAATTTGGACACAGTTCATGAGATCCTTGATTGACAGTGGGTTTAGCAGAGCATGGGCTAAAAACATGAGTCCAAACTTAAACAAGCTATATGCCCTTCGTCCATGTTTTTTGATTTCGATTGGA
>JAPLDO010000136.1 GCA_026391715.1 Bacteroidota bacterium | reverse complement strand
AGATATTGAGTATATAATGCTTCCTTTTTATACAACCAAGGATGCCGGTATGGGTACCGGGCTTGGATTGTCTATTTCCTATCAGATATTAAAAGAAATGAATGGCTCAATAGAAATCGCGAGCAACAGTTTTCATGGTACAACTTTCAAAGTAATTCTGGCAATTCAAAATAAATAATAAGCATGTCAAAGCAAAGCAAGATTAAAATTCTGATTCTTGATGATGAAAAACAATTTACTGAAGAATTGAGTGAATTTTTTCAAAATTCAGGGTTTGAAGCGTATGAAGCTAACACGGAAAGGGAGGCGCGAAAAATTTTAATCAGTCTGGATATTGACCTTCTTATTCTTGATGTACGACTGCCTGGCGTTAATGGTCTTGATATTTTGAAAGATGTAAAAATCCAATTTCCCGACATGGAAGTAATTGTCGTTTCGGCTCACGGCGATATGGATACGGTAATCAAGGCAATGCGGCTTGGAGCATTCGATTATCTTCGTAAACCTTTCAGACATATTGACATTCAGATCGCTATCGAACGTACCCAAAAATACATTCAGTTGCAGCGTAGGCTGAAGCAGATGGAGGAAAAGAATTCATTGATCTCAAAAACTCTTGAAGAAAAAATCAATCGTCAATTTATCGGCGTCAGTCCTCAGATTCTCAATGTATTGGAACAAGCCGTCACCGCAGCTAATTACCCCGAAGCCAATGTGCTAATCACAGGCGAAAGCGGAACCGGAAAAGAAAATATTGCCAGAATTATTCATTATTCAAGCAAACGGAAAGATCACATATTTTGTGCCGTTAACAGCAGCGCTATCACGGAAACACTTTTGGAAAGTGAATTTTTTGGGCATAAGAAAGGCTCCTTTACCGGAGCTATCTCCGATAAAATGGGCTTCTTTGAAGTGAGCAACGAGGGAACATTGTTCCTTGATGAAATTGCCGATATGCCTTTAACACTACAGGCGAAAATTCTGCGGGCCACCGAAGAAAAGGTAATTACCCGCGTGGGTGATACAAACCAGGTTCACACCGACTTCAGGATTATTTCTGCCACAAATCATGATATTAATAGTGGTGTAGAAAATAAAAAATTCAGGCTCGACCTGCTTCACCGGCTCAATACACTTCACATACATATTCCCGCGCTCCGCGAAAGGACAGAAGATATCAAACCCCTCCTTACACATTTTGTTAATGTCTTTGCAACAAAATTTAATAAACCGAACATAAAGGTCTCAAAGGATGTTTTTGACGCTCTCCTTAATTATGATTTCCCTGGAAATGTCAGAGAATTAAGAAATATGACCGAAAGGGCAATTATCCTTTGCAAAGGCAACGTGATCGGGATTAATGATTTCCCTGTTAAACCGCAAAAAAATTCTACAACGGAGGAAACCGCTGGATCTGTCAACCTGAAAACGAATGAACTTAATCTGATACAAAAAGCGCTTAAAAATTGCAAATACAATCATCAGGCAACGGCTGATGCTTTAGGTATTCACCGCGACGCCCTTAGTAGAAAAATGATAAAGTATAATATTGGCGCTGGTAAAAGCCAGGAGGAAATAACTAAACTTTAAAGATTGAGCCGCCCTTCAACTTTTTCAATAATTGGCTCCACTTTACGCATTTTCGCGATTCTTACGCAATTTTATTACGGAATCCCGTAATTCCTTCTTAAATTTCTTTCTGAAAAAAATCTTTCTAAAAATAATCTTAGTACATGACAATTTTTCATCTATCTGAATATCAAATAAATATGTTAATAACTTGGTGATAAGTATTTCTAAAAAATGTAATTAAAGCCTTGATAATCATTATATTAGGTGATTCTCTCACAAACACCTAATTTTCA
>JAPLDO010000138.1 GCA_026391715.1 Bacteroidota bacterium | reverse complement strand
TCTTAGTACATGACAATTTTTCATCTATCTGAATATCAAATAAATATGTTAATAACTTGGTGATAAGTATTTCTAAAAAATGTAATTAAAGCCTTGATAATCATTATATTAGGTGATTCTCTCACAAACACCTAATTTTCATGAAAACCAAGGCTCCAAACAAAAATAATGAATTAGTTGACATCTTCCAGCACCGTTTGGGCTGGAATAAATCAAGGGTAAAGTTTTTTGTTTCATTCATTATCGCATTATGCAAAGTACAAACAGTATGCTTTAATAAGCTAGCCCAGGGATTTGAAGGCAAAGCAAAGGTTGAATCAAACTTGCGGCGCATCCAGAGGTTCTTTGCCAGTTTTATTGTTGACACGAATGTAATATCAAAATTAATTTTCACTTTGCTGCCCGAAAAACCACCATATCGTTTGTGCTTTGACCGAACCAATTGGAAATATGGCAAGGCCAATATCAACATCTTGATGATCAGCATAGCTTATCAAGGTGTTGCTATTCCTATAATGTGGACAATGTTGCCCAAACGGGGCAACTCCAATACCATGGAGCGAAAAGAGATTGTCCACCGTTTTATTGGTCTTTTCGGAAAGGAATGCATTGATTCTTTTCTCGCAGACCGGGAGTTCATCGGAGACGACTGGTTCAGGGATTTGATCAATGCCGGAATATCGTTTTATATCCGAATTCGTGAAAATATCTGGGTCGACGTTCCCGGGAAAGGCCGCACAAAATCCGCTTGGTTGTTTAACTATTTGCCTTTGAACACATCTCATCATTACCGTAAAATTGTTTGTATTGATGGTCAATGGGTATATCTTTCCGGAATGAAGGTTGTAAACCATGAAAACAAAATAGAATTCGTTATTATAGCTTCATTCAAATATGACCCTTTGGCCTTGGCCAAATATAAAGACAGATGGCAGATCGAAACTATGTTTAGGGCCTTCAAGTCAGGTGGATTCAATTTTGAAGACACACACCTCACAGATCCTGATAGAATCTCTAAACTGCTTGCGCTTCCAATCGAAATCAAAAAACATGGACGAAGGGCATATAGCTTGTTTAAGTTTGGACTCATGTTTTTAGCCCATGCTCTGCTAAACCCACTGTCAATCAAGGATCTCATGAACTGTGTCCAAATTTTGTCATGTACTTAGAATTTATTTAATGAAATTTAACGGCTTAAAGCAACAGGAGTTTCGCTTATGGACATACAATCACCTTCAGTAGGGAAACGTAAGAAAATCATACAGTCGCCAGATTCCCGAGCTATTTCTTTAATCTTTCTGACATTTAATATTTTAACATTTATTTTCTTATTAATACCTGGTGCTGATTGAACATTGTTATCCATTCGAATTATCGTCTTTACAGAATCCTTGGCAAATTCTCCAGTAATTTGATAAGTTGTATTAGAATTCAAAAATGCATTTTCTTGTCCTATTTGAGTAGGATAACTATTATTGTTTGCATATGGCAAAGTCAAACCCTCTTGAATGGTATTTGATTTAAAATTCAAATAGTAGAGAACAGTGTCTTCTTGTAAAAAGAATGTGGGATCTGAAATACCGCCACGCGTCAAATTATAAAGAAAGACAATTTTAATTTTGCCTTTAAATTCTTTTTTCTCTTGCATAGTCGAATTACAACCAAAGAAAACAAAGACCAATCCCAAAAATAGAAGTTTTTTCATGTCAATAAATTATTATTCCCGCCTACTCTTTATAGGATTTTCGGCTTGCTCCTGTTTTTCTTTGCATGAACGCTAACGCCCGGCCGGTTGCCGCATGTGCGGGAATTACTTGTTGCCGTTTTTCTTGTCCACGGGCGCCAGCCGGTCATGTGAGGGCTGGCGTTCGGAGATTCACCCGCATTGCGGTAACCGGTTCGTTGGGCACAGAAAATTTATATAACGTGGCTTCTCTGGCATTATATCACAATAACAAGGCCAGCTTCATTATTCCACCTTATAGCATCTATATTTCAATTTTTTATTTGGACAGGATGCTTATCCCCTGTGGGGTTCCAAACCACATGTTTCCCTTATTGTCTTCTGCAATGGAATAAACCCAATTATGAGCTAACCCATCCTTCTTCATTAAATGTACCCATTTGCTGCCGTCATATTTAAATACACCTTTTGGTATTGCGGAAAGCCATAGGTTCTTTTTTGCATCAACATGTATTTGGGTAGCATCAGATATTTGGGGAAAAGCGGCATAACCTGCATATAAACCTGTATATAATATCCCATATGGTGCGCCAAATATATAGCCCCATAAAATGCCACTTGATACTCCACCTAAAAGAGTCCCCCAATGATAATAACCGGATCCTTTTTTCATCGATTCCCACTTTACACCATCAAATGTCGAAAATTTTCCGGTGTAGGTGCCAAACCACATCTTTCCATCTGAATCTTCATTAATTGATAATACGCTTTGCCTGGCTAATCCGTCTTTTTGCGTATATTTTACCCAATCTTTCCCGTCAAACTTTGAAACGCCTTTCAACGTCCCGAACCAAATATTACCTTTTTTATCCTCAAAGATAGCTAATACATATTTCTGTGCCAATCCGGTTTTCACCGTATATGTTGTCCAAGTTTTTCCATCGAATTTGCTAACCCCATTTCTGGTTCCAACCCAAACATTCCCCTTTGAATCAGTATAAACACAATTACCTTTTGAATTACACAATCCGTTCTTCGAATCATATAATGTCCAAGTACTCCCATCATACTTAACAACTCCACATTTTCGGAGACTTATCCAAATATTGTGTTGAGAATCTTCAGATATCCCGGTAACTTTTTTTAATTTCAATCCATTGGCATCCAAATAATTTGTACAAATGTCATTGTCAAATTTGTTTAACCCTTTTGATGTACCGGCCCAGATGGCACCTTTGCTATCTTTAAAAAGGGCTGTTACCATGTTATGGGTCAAATTTGTATTCTTCTTGTTTTTAGTAGTCCAGGTTCCCTGTGCTGACAGAGAATTAGTCACCAATACAAATGCTAAGAGAAATAAAGAGAATGCTGAAATGTTTTCATTTTTTTTCATAATGAGATGGATTAAATGGTTAGTTAATAAATAAGTGTGTATTCAATTTAAATTTATAATCATTACTGATAAGAAATATGTTTGATCGCAATAATCTCTCTGTCGGTCATAATATATATCCTATAAAAATTATTCGGGAGGCGCCGTGTCCCACAATTTTTTGTGCCCAACGTTTGAGTGTAGCAGCAGTAAGGGATTGCGGGCTACTTTCCTGTCCGCCACCACCAAAGTTTATGCGGGGCAAAATGCTTGATTTACCACTGAAACCCTTATTGCTGCTACACTTTGTTAGCGTTTCGTGCATTTTTCTTTTGTAAACCTAATTTATAATGATTTCAATCTTTTACAATGGCTAATAAATAGTTTCCAAAAAATCATTTGCAGTATTTCTTTTTCTCTAAATCAGCCTTCTTGAAACCTAAATTTATGGCCTTTTCAAAATCAAGACAAGCACCCTCATTATCAAGCATGGACATTTTGGTTTTACCTCTTTTACAGAATAATTCACCATTCTCACTATCGAGTTTAATCGCTTCTGAATAATCAGCCAAAGCACCTATGAAATCAGTTGATTCATTTTTTGCATGAGCTCGATTTTCATAAAAATTAGAATTATTTGGATTAATTTGAATCGCCTTTGTATAGTCTGAAATAGCAGCTTTGTAATCTTTTAATGCAACCTCAACAAGCGCCCGATTGTTATAATTATTGCCATCTGTGGTATCAAGTTTTATGGATTTGTTATAATCACGTATAGCCCCTTTATAGTCCTTTGTTTGATATTTAGCGATACCTCTTTTAGTATACGTTGAGGGATTGGTTGTATCTAGTTTAATTGCTTTCGACAAGTCTACAATGGCTCCCGCATAATTACCAGCTTTTAGCTTATAATAACCTCTTAAATCATAATCATATGCTGTTTGACAATACCCAACTGATGATGCCGACAATAAGCTGATTATGAAAAATATAAGAATCATATTCCATTTTATTTGTTTACGATTATAATTTGAATATTTCATGTTTCTTGTTTTTTAAGCACCTACTCTTTATCGGATTTTCGGTTTTCTCCGTTTTAAATTTGAATGATCACTCTCTCTTTATTGTAGCTTTTGAATGGAATTATAGGATTTGTCCATCGCACAATCGTTTACAACATTATTACTTTTTCATGTAAGAAGTTATCAAATTCTTAATTCCTACATCTTTTGCAATATCAAAGGCGGTATAGCCATCTGGTCCTTTTAAATCTACTTTAGCCCCTTTATCCAACAGCAGCTTAACTACCTCTGTATTTCCTTCTTGTGAAGCCAAATATAAAGCTGTAGATCCATCGAGTCTTTGAATATCTAACTTTGCTCCTTTTCCTAATAGTAGTTCGACTACATCGGTATTCCCCTTCCATGAAGCCATAATTAATGCAGTAGCTTTATCCTGTCTTTGAATATCTACTTTTGCTCCTTTATCCAAAAGTAGCTTTACAACTTCAATTTGACCTTTTTCAGAAGCATTTATTAATGCGGTAGCTCCATTATTTGCTTGTAAATCTAAATTTGCATCCTTATCCAACAAAAGTTTTACAATATCGGTGTGCCCTTTTTGCGAAGCTAAAAGTAAAGCTGTACATTTGTTATTATCCTGCAAATTAATTTTTGCCCCTTTATCTATTAGATGCTGGACTATTTCAGTATATCCTTTTGCTGAAGCAGTAATAAAAGCAACCGATCCTCTGGTTGCAGCTAAATCAACTTTTGCCCCTTTATCCAATAGTAATTTTACAATCTCTGTATTCCCATCCTGTATGGAAAAAAACAAAGCCGTACATCCATTAGCATCCGGCAAATCAACTTTTGCCCCTTTATCCAATAATAGTTTTACAACTTCAGCACAACCGAAATATGAAGCACAGGTCAACAAGCTATTGCCATTCTTATCCTTATAATCAACATTTTCCACGGATTTCACTAATGCACCTGCATTTGTACATTCCTTTGCTATCAAAGCCTTTAGCAATTTTTCTTCTTGATTTTGTGCCTGAACGCCAGTTGCACCTAATAATAGAAATACAGTAATTATTGTGGTTAAAGTTAAATTGTTCATACTATCCTATTTTCTTTTTATGTTATAATCACTCTTTAAAAAAATTTTCAGCTACTCCTTACTTTCCTATGATAAACACTAAGTTATTCTATCTGCAGTGTTTTTTTTAATTTGATAACATTTTCATTAGTTGATATAAACGAAATTGCTGATCTGCCATCGTCAAGACGGTACCCATGCAGAAGAACAATAAAATCTCCAAATATTTTTGTTTTTATAATTCCGTTCTTGATTTTGTTATCCATTAATTCAATAGGGGTGTCCTTGTATTTAATAGATTTAAAGGATCCAGAAGCATATATTGGTGGATCAAAACTAAGTAAGGCTGGATCCCAAGCACCACTTGCAACTCCCGAAGTTACACCTCCCGCAGGCATTGAAAAAACATAGTTATAATCAAATTTGAACGGGATTAAAATGGGTTTTTTTAAAGTGTCGATTGAGGCTTTGGCTTTTGCAACATAAGTTAAATTTGGTTGAGTTGCTATAAACATTTGAATACTGTCAACACTATTTGACTTTTTAACAACTTCCCATATTAAAGAATCAAGAAAGATTTTGGCTTCAGAATCAAACTCACTACTTGGATTTTCTTTAAGGAATTTTTTAACCTCGGCAATCGAATTTGATTGTTTCGCTTTTATCCAATTGTTTTTTGTCTGGTTACATCCTAAAATTAATAGGAATAAAACCCCAATAAAATAATATTTCTTCATGGTTTTTAATTTGTATTTTCTGCCTACTCTTTGAAGGATCTTCGGCTTCCTCCTTTTTTCGTTGCAATTTAAAAAGTTAAACTAAAGTAAATTTTAACCAGCGTAGAAAAAAATATGACTTGTCATTTTATAAGTTCAACAAATGATGCTACTATAATTTGTTGCCCCATTCTAATTTCTAAATTAAATTCTCCCTGCTTTGCCGCTCTTCCTCTTATCAGATAAAATGAATTGTTGTCAATAGAATAGCTGGGTGAGCCATTGGAAACTGCTATGTTTTTAAATACTGTATTTTTATCTGTTATTAATACATAATCAAATCTGCCACTTGAGAATGCCACTAAATGATAATTATTCATTGACCCACCATTCCATACAGCAAAATCATCCCTCCTAAGATTGACTCTCTTAAATTCTATCTGATGACCCAACGAATTTAATATTGATTTGGCAATAGAATCATATTCACTATTTGGATGGTTCTTTATAAACTCCTTATAGAATTCAACAGAATGAATATTCATAGCCTTTATCCAATCGATTTTGACTACTTTATTATTGGCTTCTTGCAAGTGCTTACTTTCAGGATAATTTTTGATAAATTCATTAACTATATCAATACTGTCAGAAAGCGTAACTTTACTCCATTCCAATGAATCAAGTAGTTTTTTTGCCTCAATACTAAATTCACTTTCTGGATTTTCTTTAAGAAAAGACTTAACCTCAGCAATCGAATTTGATTGTTTCGCTTTTATCCAATTGTTTTTTGTCTGGTTACATCCTAAAATTAATAGGAATAAAAGTATCCACCCCACTAACCCCATCTTGGTATATCGGAGAAAGATTAATACCAGTCCGGGGAAAAGTGCATGGCGTAACTG
>JAPLDO010000082.1 GCA_026391715.1 Bacteroidota bacterium | reverse complement strand
CCAAGATGGGGTTAGTGGGGTGGATACGGACAAATTACGAAGTTAGGACAGCTATTGCTCGTGCAATTGAAAACAAAGAAGAATATATTTTGCCTGCAAGGTTTGATAAAACGGAACTTGACGGAATTCGCTCGACTATTGGATATCTTGATATAAGCAAAATGTCGCCAGAAGAACTTGCTAACAAAATTTTACAGAAGTTAGTTAGAGAGGCGAATGTTCCTGTTCCAGAAAAGGAAGAACCAAAAGTGCAAGTTTATCTTTCTACTTATTTGCAAGTAAGCGAGTTTTACGGTATGACTGGAATAATTATTGGCGTGACAGTTACAAACACAGTAAAGGATTATAGATACTTTGGACCACCATACTTCAAAATTAGTCAACCACTACACGGAACTGCTGATACATTCCAATTAATGGATGCTGTGACACCTGTTAGTTTTCCTAAACGTATGGAATACGGAGAACAATATCAAATGATGTATAATTTGAAACAAGGTTTCCTTGACCAAATGAAAACGTTTGTTGGACAAGATGTAACATTAACCGCATTTGTAGGGACAACAGTCGGAGAAAAATTCAGTTCAAATCCAGTGAACATTGACGACCTCTTCAAGTTTAAAAATTGATGCTGAAATTTTGGTTTAGGTATGGAAAATATGAGTGAAAATAATACTTCAATAATTCCTATTGGGTCGACTGGTTTAACCAGGGTCAATTGTGCCATTACTATAACTGATAAAATTTTAAAAGAGCATAATTTTAAATTACATAATCATAAAAACCTTCTTACGGATAATTGGGACGAGCATTTCCCAGATGAATGGAAAAAAGTATTGGAATTGCATATAATACTAACAAAACTAGAAATTCAAGTAGACACAAAAATTAGCATATACGATCAATATAAGAGTATATTTAATGTTGAATATACATTTAAAAACAAAACCGATTACAAACATTTAAAATCTCTGAAAATACTTAATTTACATGAAATAAACGGAATTAGCGATTTACAACCCATAAGTTATTTTGAAAACCTAATAGAACTTAGATGGATTAGTTATTCAGAAACAATAATGGGAATTGAAAATATTGGTAGTTTATCCAAATTGAAATATCTTGATTTTCATGAACCACATTTGTTCGAATTGGATTTTCTTAAAACTAATATTGAACTTAAATGCCTGAAACTATTAACTGGTTATATATCAGATTTCTCATTTTTATCAGAATTACAGAAGCTTGAGTGTCTAACTTTCTATTCAGACAAAATATCAGTATCACATCCCATTTTTAAGTTGCCAAGGCTTAAAAATTTGAACATAGTTGGTTGTCGAAAAGTGGAGGATGTTGAGCTGTTCTCAAATTTATCTGAACTTGTAAACTTAAACTTACACAGAGTTAATATTAAAGATATAGACTTTGTTAAAAAACTTAAACTAAAATCTCTCTCAATAAGAAACGGAGGTTTAAGCAACGAGGACATTACCTGGCTAAGAGAAAATATTCAAGATTTATCTCTATAATTAATTTATGCAAACAGAAGCAGTATTTGAAAATATAGCAGACAGAATACGCCCGAACGCATGGTATCAAAATTGCCACCTTACAATATTGGATGGCCTTGTTTTGCCCGAAATAATCACCAACAAACGACTTTCTAATAGAATAACATATTCAATCAAAACAAATCCCCCTTTCAAAACTCATCGTAAACCGTAAGCAGTTCGGACACAGGTTATCTGTTCGTTTTAATGTTACTTCCTTCCATTGAATAAATTTTCGATCAACTTCACCATGATACATCTCAGATTCGTTATAGAACATGAGCTGGCCATTGAATGAATCTTTCTTGAAATAATTCTCAACAACAAAATCCCCGGTTTGTTTGTCAATGGCCGGAACACTGCATTGTGTCATGTGATCTCCCATACCTGCACCAAAACGGAATTGTTGTTGAAAACCACACTGATTGCATTTTGCGTTTAATATTTCTCCCATATTTATCGGTTTTTATTTATCATGGCTTCATATCTTGGGTAAACTATATCTGACTGCTTATTCCGGTAAAAGTGTACCAATCCAGTGAACGTTGCTTTCGCTTTGCACTTTTAGTAGTCTCCTTGTGGTTTGAATTGGAAATATTGATTTTTAATCAATTTAAAGCAAACCCAAAATACATTGGAAGGTTTCGCCAGGCAATAAACTCCTGAATACTTATCTTTTCAACCCGTTCCATAACTGTGACGGTTAAATCGCCGTTGCTTGTGAGTGTTCCGTCACGAAGGATTTTAGATTTTTCAGGGACTAACTCCAAGTATTCATGATATTTGCATTCATACTGAGTGAACGGTTCCACCAATTCCTCCAGGAATGAGAGAGATGAACCAAGGGAAAACCGCTCAAACTGATCAAAATATACATCCGTCAACCTTTCTGCTTCAGCGCTGGTAACAAAAACCAGTTTAACAAAGCCTATTTTTCTTTCTACAAACTCAACAACAATAAAGAATCCGTAGTTTTCGAGGTTGAGGTTCATGACCAATAATGAACACGATTATAGTGAGGCAATTTACAACTTAATTAGAAAGCTCGAATAGCTCGGACACGACAATAGCTGTCCTTGGTGAGAAATCCCAAATTACCAGCGCTGAAGTTTCGATTATGTGCAGTATTAGCATAGTATTCACAAGAGCTCCAATAGGTACCATCGGTGAAACCGCCAATTATCACTTTTAGAAGATACATTTGGTATAATTCATCTAAAGAGGGCAAAAACCAGTCATTATAACCATTCAAAACTAGATCGTCACAAATACGGGCTGCAATTCCTGCTGTGCTGCATCCGTTTACAATGGCAGTAGTATTTGCCTGACCCATTCCAAATGCTGACGATGTTCCCGTAATAGATGTTCCAAAGCAGCCCCATTCAGCATTAATACTTTGATCACTTGTCGCACAAACCAATCCATGTTGTCCTGAGCCGTCAAGATAAAAGATTCTTCCTCCACCAAAACTTTGACCAATGAAAAATTGGAGTGTAAGAAAACTCACCTCATTGCCATATGATGTTCCCATGCTGTTGGTAGCATATGCCCTGATATAATATTGGGTATTTCCTACAAGCATCGAAATATTGGTAATGAATGTACCTACCCCATTACCATCAATTGTATGGCTATCAGTGATCGTTGGGTTAGGTGTTGTACTCCAACAAACCCCTCTTAAAGTCACTGTAGCTCCTCCATCAGATGTAACATTTCCACCACCAGTTGCAGCGGTCTGTGTGATATTTGTCACCATAGTAGTTAAAACTGTAGGAAAACAAGGAGAAGTTGATTGTGTTAATACAATTGGAGTCGATATTCCACAAATATTGTAAACCCACAAATATCTCGTGTATGTAGTAGTACAAGACAATCCTGTTTCAGTTTTTGAGATATTTGTACCCATATTCACTGCCGTTGAATAATTATCAGTTGTGTTCCATTTATATCCTGTTGCCCCTGGCACTGTGTTCCATTTCCAAATAATCTGGTTCATAGAAGGGATATGCGTTCCTGCCGTTGTTGGATTTATTGGAGTGGTTAAAGTTGACTGATTTAAAACCAGTTCTGTTGAATTTCCACAATCGCTATACGCCCACACATATCTTGTATAATTCGAGTTACAGGTTAAACCACTTTCAAACATCAAAAGGCTTGTCCCTAAATCTAATGCTGTGGCGTAATCATTTGTCATATTCCATTTGTAACCAGAAGCTCCCAGAACAGCAACCCATTTCCACACTATTTGATTTAACGAAGGGATATGCACTCCAATGCCAGGAGAATTGGGATTTATAGCAGTGGTTTGGGTTAAAATGGCAACCGAGGATATACCACATATATTATAGGCCCAGATATATCTTGTGTAAGGAGTGTTGCAGTTCAATCCCGTTTCGGTCTTGGTGGTAGCTATTCCCATATCGGTTGCAGTCCCATAATCATTGGTGATGTTCCATTTATAACCAGAAGCGCCAGCCGAAGAATTCCAATTCCAAATTATTTGAGTCGGCGACTGAGCGTGTGTGCCTGTGAACGGTATTGCCGGAATTGTTATCGTGGTTGCATTTAAAGTTGTTGGTGCAGAAAAACCACATCCATTATACGACCACGCATAGCGGGTATATGACGTATTACAAGATAATCCGGTTTCTGTTTTGGAAGTTGTTGATCCCAATTCATATGCAGTACCATAATTATCTGTCGCATTCCACTTGTATCCTGTTGCGCCAGGAACAGGGTTCCAGTTCCATATTATCTGAGTTGGTGAAACAATATTGATGCCGATGTTTGGTGATTGATTTTCACACGGAGAATATGTCCGCCATGCACCGTTTGAATAAACGCTTAATGCGCCGTTTGTACCACAATCATTACAAAAAACCAATAGCCCTTCTGCGGGTGTAGTGATCGCATTACGTTGAAAAAAAGTAATTCTGGGCAATAAGACCCCTTTGTTTGATGATTTTACATCAAGCATGGATGATGGATCAGGTTGGTCACCGTCTATGTTTATTCCAACCTGTCCAACGGTCGTAGATACAGACAGGACTAATAGAACGATCAATAAGTGAATCTTTTTCATAAAATTGGAGATTAAATGACTATGGTTATTGCATTTCTGTTCTGATTATACTTATTCGATGGTTTCTTGCCCGGGAAAAAACAGGCGTGGAACTCAACCCACTTTATTTAAAGATGCCGCCATACACCCGCAACAATCAATAAGGAGGCTCACGCCGTAGCATGAGCATTCGCTTATTATTCGATTTTTGTTGAAATTATGGCGGCTCAGGACCAGGAAAGATAAAATGGTTGTTTTTTTCATGATTGTTGGTTGTTTATTTGATTTTCAATTAATGAATCCAATTCTTCCAATTCTGTCACCAACCTCTTTATCTCTTGCAGGTCTTGATAATTCTGTTGGGTAAGAATATAATATGGTGTTGGACAATCAAAAATGTCCAGTTTTATCCGCATCGCTTTACCTATTATCGCAGTGATCAGAAAATCATGGCGGTCTTTTTCTGGCATGGCTCAAATATCAAACACCAGACAAAAGTATATGGGGAAACGGGTTTGGGGCGAGTTCTGCAACCTTGCAGATAAAAACATCAAGTCGTCAGAAAACCGACTTCTCAAATTGTGGCTTGGTTATCCGAACTTTAGGATATTTGCGAAGGTATTTTTCAGTATCGGGGTGACCCAAATATTTCGCGGTAAACCAATCTTGACAAGCTCCTTTAATGTCATTTTTCTCCATTTTTATCAACCCCCGCATGAAATAACTTGGAGAACATTTCTGGTTCACACTGCACAGATATTGGTTTATATCATCCAATGCACCATCAAAGTCCTTCATCATTAATCTTGCTTCCGCACGATTATAATGGACAATGTTAATTTCAGGGTTGAGTTCGATGGCTCTGTTGTTGTCTAAAATAGCCTGTTGGTAATTTCCGGACTCAAAATACGCTATTGCCCTCATGGAGACGGCATTGAAATGAAAATTATTGAGGTCTAAAACCTTCGTGAACAGTTCGATGGCTTCGGGGAAGTTCTTTTCACTTAACTTTTCCTTCCCGTCATTATATAATTTATCTACTTGGTTTTCAAGTATTATACTGGTTTCTACAGATTTTCCCTTGACAGGTATTGGTAGGGTTGATTTGTCGATATTCCAAGTAATCAGGTTCCGGTTCAATGTTATTTGTTTTTCTTTCCCCCGATCACCGGTTATGTAATAGGATCGGGCAAGTCGTTCCTCGAAGTGTTTGATGAAAGCTTCTTTTATCCTTGAACACTTTTCATTGATGGAGTTCTTTGTTGGATCAGTCAATTCATCAATACTCCGGTCGATTTCATCCCATGTTTCCCTGTAAGACAACTGCTTGTAAATTTCCAACAATTCAATCCTGTGATCACTCAGGTGTTTCAACAAAACACCTTCGGGGTGCATGAGAAAAAATAAGAAAACCGCTTTAGGCAATGGAGTCAGTTCGATTTCCAAATGATCATAATCAGGTAGAATGATCCTGAAATCTTTTTCGATCACCAACCTGCTTAATCCATTGTTGCCAACGGCATCAGGTTTTGTAGCTTCATTGTATTGTTGTCCAAAAATATTCAACAACAGGTGTTGACTTCCAGAATGCTTCAGTAAATCAATCTTTTCCTTGATATCCTGTGCGAGAATATGTGCATCATAGTTGAACCGGAAATCTGCAAGCTCATAAGTTTTGCCATTTTTAAAATAACTATTTTCAGTAGCTAACTGATAATATCCCTGATCCACTGTATCCCCAACATGGCTTAGATAGAAGTACAATATCTTTTCTAACTCATTTTCATCAGCAACAGCAATGGTTGTATATGAAAATAAATACTCATTCGTCTCTTTGTCCCGGTCTTTTTTGACACGGACAAATCCCGGATGTATTTCACCGGTATAATTCAAGGAATCCATCAGGAATTTGGTGAAATCCTTAGTTGAAAATGACAGAATCCTGGATTGTAAAGTGTTGGACTGTCGAAAGTCGAACCCGGGGAAATAGTAGGAAAGAACAGAATCAAGATTGTCACTATTCTTCCATTTATCAATGATCCTTGGAATGTATAAGACTTCAAGTTTCAAATGGCATGCTTTATTGATTTCTGTTACGATTTGGTTGACCTTATCATAATGGTTTGTAAAATAATCATTTATCGTCGGGTTATATTCATCCTCGACATAGATAATTTGATAAGGTTGGAGGTTGAATTTGTTTTCAGGGTGTTTGATGAAACAACCGATGGGGGGACTAACGCCTTTGTATTTTTCCTGAATTTGAGTGGGGGGATAGACTTTTGTGTTGGTTGCTGGTTTATTATTCTCAACACGATTGATCGTTTTTTGGGGTGTTTCTGCTTTTCTTCTATTGTTATAAACCCTGATTCCCAAAAGAATTGGATAAAGTAAAAACATAATACAGAGAACGATTCCAAAAAAGAAATACGCCAATAGCCCGAGTACTATATGATGAAACGACTTTGATTTTAAGTAATCCGAAGTGAAGTTTTCTGTTCCTTCAAAAAGTCTCTTATAAAATTCCGTAAAATAAACCACGAGTCTTCCGACAAGGAAGTATAAACCAATGAACCAAAGATAAAAGGGCATGAATATTTATTATTATATTACACCTGCAAATGATTTTTGGTTTTTTAAATCCAACCTGAGTAAAAATAATATGAAAAATGCTTGGGACTGTACCTTAAAGATATTCAATCACTGGTAAAAGTTTTCTGGTGCAGACTTTTATTGGAATATTTCCTTTCGGAGTATTTCATTTATCACCACGTCAGTTCCGAGGCTGTCTTAATCCTTGTTTTAGTGGAATATCCTTTCGGAGTTGTTACCTGGTGGTAAAAAGGTAAGGTGGCAGATTCTTACTTTTTCACGCAACGCACAGCAAAACCAGCTCTTTTATCATTGGTACTAATACCAATTGTTCCGCTTTTGCGCACAAATAAAACATTGGTGGCGGTGGTATCATTAACCGCAGTAGCCGACCAACAGCCACCCCAGAAAGTAACGTTAAGGCAGGTTCCATTGGGATGCCTGATTCCCGACAGCAATGAAGAGTACGCCTGAGGATCTATGGGTTGACCTTTTGGGTTAGTTTTTCCAATAGTA
Source organism: Bacteroidota bacterium (assembly GCA_026391715.1). GTDB lineage: Bacteria > Bacteroidota > Bacteroidia > Bacteroidales > FEN-979 > CAIVAT01. The sequence goes on along the minus strand of JAPLDO010000082.1, from coordinate 2,574 downwards.
TCCATTGCCTGCATTTTTAGTCCTGCCACCTCTGCTCCCAGAAACATAATAAGTTTATTCCACTCCTTTTCAGTGGGAAGACGCCACCCCTTGGGACAAGATTTTACAGCGGTTTTCCAGTTGTACAATCGTCCGTATTTCAGAACATGCACGCTATCGTCGTTATTATATGCCCAACTTCCAGCCGTATCAATAAATTGCAGATTTTCGGTCATCCATGTCTGACTACCTTCCTTCGCCCAATGATAAACCCTGCCATCGCGGGCGTCGGTAAAAGTTCCGGATTCCTGACCAGTAAGCCATGCAGGTATAAAAATAAGAAAAAGGATCATGCAAATTCCATGAAAGAAGCCTAAGATATTCATTTGCGATTTCATATTAAAGGTTTTATAATGAGAGGCAAAAGTAATCAGAAAAATATGAATAGTATCCTGTGGCGCTATCAGAATGAGTATTTTTGCCGAAAAGAAATAAACCACAAGATATGATAGTTGTTACCGGAGCCGCAGGATTTATAGGAAGTTGCATGGTTGGCAAACTCAACCAATCAGGTTTTTCGAATATTATACTGGTTGACGATTTTTCAAAAGCAGCTAAATTCCCCAATATCTCTCAAAAACTTTTCCAGGAGAAAGTGGAGCGCGATTCGTTTTTCATCTGGCTTCACCTTCACGCAAAAGATATTGATTTTATTTTTCATATTGGCGCCCGCACCGATACCACTGAATTCAACATGGCGGTTTTCGATGAGTTGAATCTGAATTATTCGAAAAAAGTGTGGCAGGTATGTAGCGCTTATGGAATACCTTTAATATATGCATCTTCGGCAGCTACTTACGGCGATGGGTCTCTGGGGTATGACGATCGTGACTGCAATCTGAGTTTCAACCTGCAGCCATTGAATCCTTATGGCATTTCAAAAAATGACTTCGACAAATGGGCGTTGCAGCAGGTAAAAACCCCGCCGCAGTGGTACGGCTTGAAATTCTTCAATGTATTCGGTCCCAATGAATACCATAAAGGCAGGATGGCTTCGGTGGTTTTTCATGCCTTCAATCAAATCAGGGAAAGAGATTCCATGCGTCTTTTCCGTTCGCATAATCCGGGATATGACGATGGCGCTCAGTTGCGCGATTTTGTTTACGTGAAGGATGTTATTGAGGTATTATTTTTTCTGATGGAAAACCAGGTTGAAAGCGGTATTTACAACCTCGGAACCGGAAATGCCCGCACGTTTCTCGATCTTGCCTACGCTGTATTTGCAGCCTTGAATATTAAGCGCTCCATTGAATTTATTGATACGCCAATGGATATTCGTGATAAGTACCAGTATTTTACGGAGGCGCGGATGGTTAAACTCCGTGCGGCGGGTTATGCAAAACCTTTTTATTCTCTTGAAACTGCGGTTGAAGAATATGTTCAAAAATATCTGGAATCCGGTTTGTTTTTCTAATTTTTTTTGTCTTCCTGCTTCTGAAAATTATTGATTATTTTTCTGCCTCTATATTTACGGTTTTCAAATTTGCGTAATTCGGCAAGCCAAAATTTACTGCAAACTGGGTAAATTGTATCATTCTGATCGCAAATTCCAAGTTCCAGGTTCCAGGTTCCAGGTTCCAAATTTGAGCCTACTCCGAAAAGGAAACAATTTGGACTAAAGTCCAGTAACTATCTGGTTATCAATTGCCACTACCTTAAGGTAGTGGCAATTCAAGTTGCTGATATACCGGGCTTTAGCCAAATTTTGATTTTTATACCCACTTTTCGGAGTAGGCTCATTGTTTATCGTTTTTTATTTACGTTTTGTACTGCCAGTGGCAAAAACCAGGGCATTTTTGTGGATGTCAGTAAAGGCATACAACGTTGCAACAACTGAAATTACAAGACGAAGTACTACGGTAGATGAAAGGGAATCCTGGGAGCCTTACGAAAGAGAGCTTTGAGATTATGGAGTGGCTATATGGTAACGAAATTATTTTTAATCATTCATGCTGTTTCCGTAATTCCTCAATTTGCTCATCTTTCAAGCCTGTAATCGCTTTTATAAGTTCATTTGTACAACCGGCTTTAATAGCATTTTTCGCAGAATTGATTTTTTCTAAATCTATCCCTTTTCCCATTCCTTTATCCATTCCTATATTAATTCCTTCATTTTCAATTATCGAAATCATCGCTTTTTTCGATTCCGAAATTTTCATTTCAGCAATTGTTTTTGGGTCAAGCGCTTCGTATTCTATTAATTGTATCGTTTTTGCAATTCCGGAGTTTTTAACATTCAATACGATGTTGATATCATTGTCAATAGATTTGCTGAATAAATCCAACCAATCCCGATAATTCTTCGGTGTATCGTCACTCTTATATTTTGGATTAGGATTAAGGAACAACAGTTGATGTTTCCATATTTTTATCCTCTCGTCTTTTGGGTTTCTTGGGTCGAAATCTATTGACATCACGCTTTCCTGTATCGGCTCGCCTGTCAATTGATCAATTATATATGCCCTTGTCAAAACAACAATTCCCAGCACAGTTTGCGGAACCTTGTATCTGGATGCTTTTTTCTGTTGCTCAATA
>JAPLDO010000193.1 GCA_026391715.1 Bacteroidota bacterium | reverse complement strand
TTGCCACGACCTTAAGGTCGTGGCAATTAATAAACAGATAGTTAATGGCACAATTTAACCCGTTTACAGAGTACTTTTTATAGTTTAACCACCTTAAATGTTCCCTGATTTTCTGCATTGAAAACCCTGATGAGATAGATTCCTGCCGGGTTTCCATCCAGCGAAAATTCATGTTTCCTTTCGCCGGCGATCTGTGCTTTCAACAACTTCTCCCCACTCATGCCATAAATTATAACATTTACGATGGATGCGTCATCAATTTTATTGGACAATTCAATCGTAAAGTTACCGGTGGTCGGATTCGGATAAACATTAAAAAAGGATGATGCATCAGCGGGCGCGGGAATTGTCTCTTCACGTTCAACCGGAGTTGTAACCGTTGAATATGCCGCTGTTCCGCAAAAACTGTTTGTGGTTGTTATATATGCATGCATAAATCCGCCGGTATGCACGGTTGTTGTCGGTAAAATAATGATACTATGCCCGGCGATCATGGTAATGCTCCCACCGTTTGCAACTGTGAATGTGTTCCCTCCGCCAGCAACTGTGATCGTTTGTAGCGCGTTGTAGCATTTTGAATCGTTTATTAAAACTGTGCCGGTAGAAAGAAAAGGAGCAATATTTACTGCAATGCTCAATCCTGGTGAAGATGCTCCTGATCCGCAACTATTGGTTCCGGTAACAGTCATTGCGCCTGAAGATGCATCAGGGGCGAAATTTACAGTAATGGTATTGGTATTGGCTCCTGAAGTAATTGTTGCGCCTAACGGTAATACCCAGTGATATCCGGTAGCAAAAGGAATGGTTGAAACTGTGTAAACAACTCCGGTTCTGCCCTGTTCAACCACTGCCGGACCTTCGATCGTTCCGGCTGCATCTGGTAAAGGAGCTATTGTTAGTGTGGCAGCGCCGTTCATTTCAAGTTCACAGCCGTCAAGCAGGTTGAGCGCCCAGACCGTAAAATGATATTCGCCGGGATAGTTTTCAATCACTGACCAGGTAAGTTTATTGCCGGTTCCCGGTTTTTCGGAACCATACACTTTATAACCTTCCCTATATAATGAATATTGATAATCCGAGCCGCTTTCAAAAACCTGCGAACCGGATAAAGTAATATTTGCAACAACATTCACGCACTGTGAAGCGGTACCACCCAAATTATAGGCAACAAGCTTGTAAACATTATGTCCAAAGAGGTCATTGTTCTTCCAAGGTGAAAATGTGACAGCATTTCCATCCGTAAGGGCATCTCCGTTTCCACAGGGATTAAGCGTTGCATTGTGCGGTCCATTTACACTGCCCCACCAGTTACTTGTGGCAGTAACTGCTGCGCCTCCGTAATTGTTCAAACCATGAGGCCAATTACTATATATCTTGTTGCCATTGGCGGTGTTTCCCGAGCCTATTCCGGCAAAGACAACCCCTGCGTCGTTGCTGGTAAGTTCATTGGCATTAGACAAGGTTCCGTCGCCAATGGAGTTGAAGGCAGAAGTTCCAGCCACGCCGATAGCCCACCCGCAAGAACCGATTGAATCAGTGTTTCCACTGCGAATTCTTGATATTGAATTGGCTTTAATTGAATTGTTGTTTGCGTCGAAAAGGTATATACCGGAATTGCAAGTTCCCGAGTAATCGGTTATCGTATTGCCGGCAATCAGGTTGTTGTCGCCCCTAATAACGATTCCCCTGGTGACAATGTCGGTGATCGTATTTGCTGCAACGGTGCAATGATGCGATGATTCCAGCGCTATTCCCCCATCTTTGGTGTTGCTAACCGTATTGGAATCAACCAGGATATGATCTGAATTGCTCGCGATAATGGGGGTTGAACTACCTTCAATAAGGTTGCTGCCCAAATTCAGTCCGGAACCCTCCATTACGTGAATACCGGTTACAACGGTATCAGAATTGGCAAATCCCTTGATGATGCTATGGAGGATTCCTGCGTTTGCCGCAGAATCATCTGCCACTTTTCTGAAGAAAGCCCCGGTAAATCTGTCGCCGATATGCGATTTATTCGCAGCATGTAAGGTAAATCCCGAAACTTTTACGCTAATCGGGCTTCCATTGACAGGATTGGTGGGATATGCCGCCAGAAGGTAATCGGTATTCCACGGTGAACCAGGGTAAACATTTCCGGTATAGCCGGGAGCTGTCACCCTGCCGGAGTCGGGAGCCATAATATATGTGACGTCCATTCCTGCGCCAAATAAATTAATATCCTTTTGTATCAATACCTGCTCGGTGAACTCGCCAGCTTTGGCAATTACATAAGGAAGGTTCGTCTTGGCTACTGCGTAGGTGATGGAACCATACTGCTCGGTTTCAGTGTCGGAACCATCGTTATTGGCATAGACCGGCGCGAAACTATAACCCGGTTCAGGTTGGAAACCGCAACTGTCGGGTTGGAAATCGGTTGAAGTCTGAAGCCAGGGTACGAATTTGAAATTAGGAAAATTATTTGCCTGGATTGGTTCGCCTTGGTATTCCGGGTAGAAGGTATTGTTATTGGTTGAATTCAATATTTTCGGTCCATACCATCCCCAGTAGTTATTGGTCACATCGTGATTATCGTTTGAATGGAAGACCATGGCGCCGGAAGGGTTGTTCGCGAAAGTATTCTCATGGGCATTAAGGGCATGCCATGCCTCAATCCCGATTGTGCAACCCGGGAACTCATTACCTCTGACGGTCAACAAATCTTCATAGGCGGCAATTGCAGTGTTTGAGACGTAAGCAAATAAATTATTGGTGATGCTGACGCCTGTGCATCCCGACCGGAGGTCAACACTGATATCTGGTCCATACCATATTTTATTGCAGTTAAATACAAGGTTATCTGCGCCTGCATCGGCAATCAGGCTGGGACCGTTTAATCCGTAAAACATATTTTGTGAGATATTCTTGGTTCCTGAAGCATTGACCAGTTGGATGGCAAATTCCGGCACGCCATATCCGAAGGAATTATTGTTAATGTCTACGTTGTTTGCGCCATCTATAATAATTCCCCTGATCGTAGCTGAACCAAAACCGTTGGCGGCGATGATGGCGTTGCCGCCATTTACAACAATATCAGCATATAATCCTGCGTCCCAACCGAATTGGTTATTATTAATAATGGTTGTTCCGGTCACACCTGCGTCAATCTGAATCTGGCGCTTTCCATTGCTAAAGATGTTATGGCTAATGATATTATTTCCGGCGCCGAGTGAAGCCGGCATATAAATCTGCATTAAGTCGCCCGAAGTTCCCTGTTGGTGAAGGGTAAAACTGTTGCCATGTCCATCGCCCCCAATCAAGTTGCCGGTTGAACCTCCGATAAGCGCCAGGTTGGCATGAGTTGTTTCCATCTGATCCTGAATTCCGTTATCCTGAATGATGCTGTTGTTCACATTGTCCATTATTATTCCTTGCCAGAGATTGCGATGAACAAAATTGTTGGTAACGGTCAATCCGTTTACATTCCTTAGTTTTATTCCATTGTAGCAACCAATTACTTGATTATGGTTAATCAGGATACTATCGCGCTCAACCCATATTCCACAGGCGTCTGTTGCGGTATGGTTATGCACAAAATTGTCGTGGATACTTCCGGTGGCGGTTGCTTTCAGAACGATACCATTCCCTGAAACACCTGTTCCATATAGAGTGTTGTTTGAAACTGTCACATTTCCACTACTTACACATATACCCTCCGCAGTATGATAATAAAAATAATTGCTGTCTATGGTCAAAAATGAATTGCCAAATACCTTAATTCCAGAGCATACAAATGGAGGGGTTTGAGGAAATCGTGAAATATAGGACTTAAAAATCCCGGCGCCGGCGCCGTTAACATCCTTAAGGAATACTCCGGCATAATTATCGGTTCCGGGCGTCTTTTCGTACCAACTGTCATCAATGGTAAACCCGGCGATTTTTACATCAATTGTACCCGATGGAGCATAAGCGGCTAAAATATAATCCCAGGTTTCAGTTCCCTGAACTATAGAACCGGTTCTGGTTAAAGGAGCGATGATATTGGTCATACCCATACCAGCTCCGGTTAGCGTCAGTGATTTGGTAATCGTCACCTGTTCGGTATAATAACCTGATGGAACATGAATCTCGTCATTTGAATCTGCATCATTAATGGCATCCTGTATCTTGCAATAGTAAGCCGGAGGAACCTTTGTAACATTTGTGACTGGCGGATAGAGCGTATCCCCGCCAATATAATTCACGATGGGAATGAAGTCCACCCTGCCGAGAATGGCGTTTCCTTCACCACAAGTGGAGTAAGGGGCAAAATAAGGCCATCCTCCCCAATAGTTGTACCTCGCATCTATTGTAACAGCGCTGTTCCCGTTTTTCAGTCCCACTCCATGCAGGGTATCCGCCTCGAACCCATTGCCGCTGATCGTGTTGCCGGTGATGGCGTTTAAGATGCTGGTGGAATCGAGCAAAATGCCGACTTCGGAATTTTGAGAAACAGTGTTGCCTGTGCAGGAGATCAGCATGCCGTTGTCGTGGATGCAGACGCCTCTGGTGTTCCGGTTCACGGCATTGTTTATAACATCGGCATTTGCCGCGTTTCTTACGTCAATGCCGGTGAGATTATATGAAAATTCATTGCCAACTAAAACGGCATTGGCTTCGTTTCTGATAACAATGCCAGTCAGACTATAAATAACCTGATTGTCAACTACCTCGGCATCGGCATTATTGGAGATATCAATGCCAACGCCGTTATAATAATTTCCTGGGTTATGCCTGATGGCAATAGAACCGCCGGCGACGGAGATTCCGGTGGAGCCGGGCAGGTTGTCGCCAGATATCGCGTTTTCCTCCACGAGGGTGTTGACAGGATATTGTATGCCGTCGCCGTTATTATTGGCAAGGCTTCGTATCCCTGAAAACATCCCGCGTATCTCGTTTCCGGTTACATTGGCGCTGTCGATCAAACCTGCCAGTCGGATGCCTTCGGCGTTGGCGCCTGTTAATCCCTGTATATTGTTTCTGCTGATGCGCGCATTGGTTATTTCGCCGCCGATACCATCAGGGTCGTCATTGCAAAGAGCAATGCCATGATAGTTGCGGCTGGCGGTGTGTGGAAGGTCATAGATTTTGTTATCTGATATCTCAATATCGGAATATTTTCCTATGCCAAGGGATACGCCAGAATCACTCCTGTATGCGCTGTTGAATGAAATTACAGCGCCAAACCTGGAAGTATCTGCCGCCTCCATGTAAAAGGTATTGCTATCAACCTGCTGATGGCTGTTTACATCGCATCCGCCAAAGGTCTTGAATGAAATGAGAGGGAACGCTCCATGGAAAAAGTTGTGACTTATTTCGGTTTCACCCGACTGCTTTTCCATCAATACGGCATCGTTGTATAAATTTTCAAACAGATTGTTGGTCAATATGATCTTTGCAGGATTTCCGTGATTGGAAACAAACCCGAAATCATGGTCGCCGACAGTCCCGGCGCCCAGGAATTTATTGTTGGCGACTGTTATTGCCGAAGCGGCGTTGGCGCTTCCGGCTGTCATAATATTTTGATCGGGACTGTTCTTTAACCGGAAACCGTCGAACAGCACATCGCCCGATGGAACGTTGATGGCTACTACGGCGCCGGATGCGAGCAAAGAGGCGTCAATGGTTGTCTGATCCATTCCGGCGCCTTTGATGTTCATGGCTTTATCAATGTTCAGTTTTTCGTTGAATACACCTGCTTTGGCTTTCACGAAAGGAAGCGCGGTGGTGTTGAGAGCATTAGTGATTGAACTATATTGTTCGGTTTCAATGGCAGAACCATCGGTATTTGCATAAACCGGTGCGAAACTGTAACCCGGTTCAGGCTGAAAACCGCAACTGTCGGGTTGAAAATCTGTATTCGTCTGCAACCAGGGGACGAACTTGAAATTGGTAAAACTATTTGCCTCGATTGCCATGTCCTGATATGCCTTTTCGAAAGTATTATCATTGGTCGAATTCAATATTTTCGGGCCATACCATCCCCAGAAATTATTGGTCACGTCTTGATAATCATCGGAGTGAATGATCAATGCGCCGGAGGGGAGTCCCATGAAAAAGTTCTCATGGGCTGTAAGCGCTCCCCAGGTTTCGATTCCAACCTCGCTGTTATGAAAATTGTTGCCGGTAACGGTCAAAAGGTCTTCATAAGCCTTGATGCATTGGTTGGCAATGTAATGAAAAAAGTTATTTGTGATGATGGCGCCTGTGCATCCGGGTTCGATGATAACCCCAACTTTCGCTCCGCCAGCCCGGAATGAGTTGCAGTTAAACACGAGGTCATCCGCGCCGGCGCCGCCGATGAAGGCTGTTCCGGATAATCCGAAGAAAGTATTTCCCGAAATGTTCTTCGAACCTGTGGCATTCATCAGGTTGATTGCAAATTCTGATGACCCGTAGTTGAAGGTGTTATTCCTGATGTCAACATTGTTTGCCCCGTCAATGATAATTCCACGTACTGTATTAGGGTTGAAAATGTTGTTGGAAATTATAGCGTTGCCCCCATTCAGTAAAATATCAGCATACAATCCTGCGTCCCAGCCAAACCAGTTATGATCGATGGTTGTCGTTCCTGTTACGCCCGCATCAATCTTGATCTGGAGTTTCCCGCGGCTAAAGATGTTATAGCTAAAGATGTTATTTGCCGCGCCGACAGTACTTTCTAAATAAACCCCGATCAAATCGCCCAACGTATCTGATGTGTGTAACATAAAGCGATTACCATGCTCCTCGCCGCCGATCAAATTTCCAGTGGAACCACCGCTGAGGATGAGCCCCGCTTTCAGGTTTCCGGCGTCATTTACGATATAATTATTCTGGATTTTGCTGCTGTCAACATTATCCATTACTATGCCAAAACCATTGATGTTTTCTACGCCAACGCTATTTTCCGTCAAAGTCAATCCATCGGCATTGATAAGATTAATTCCCTTTTCGGCATAATAAACCTGATTATGATCAACCAGGATGCCATTTGAACCTGAAATTTTTATTCCACTGCCTGCTCCCGCTGCCGACCGGATATGGTCCCGCACATAATTATCGCTGATGACGCCGGACGCGCCGTCGCCAAGGTAGATGCCATTCAACGGTACATCAGAGCCATACAGAATATTATTGGAAATTGTAACATCAGGGTTTCCCGATGTTCCGCCTGTAACGCCGATACCGTCACCGGTATAAGCTTCTAAGGTATTGTTTTCAATAGTCAAAAGAGAATTGCCAAAAACCTTGATTCCATGACATTCAAATTCCGGGGTTTGAGGAAATTGCCCGATGTAGCAATTATAGAAACCGGCGCCGGATCCGCTGATATTTCTCAGGAATAATCCTGCCAGATTATTCGTTCCCGGCATCTTGTTCTTATTGCTGTCGAGAAGGGAAAAGCCTTCAATTTTCACGTTGATTGTACCCGTTGGGGCATAAGCGGCAACGATATAATCCCATGTTGCGGCATCCTGGATCACAGTCCCGGTTCTTGTGGCGGGGGGATAAATGTAGGTCACCCAATAGCCGTCGCCGATCAAATTCAGAGATTTAGTGATGGTCAACTGCTCAATATACGAACCGGCAGAAACATTTATTTTTCCCTGAGGCGCTACCCTTGCAATGGCGTCGTTGATTGACTTGTAAGGATAAACTTTTCCACCGCCGCCGCCTGCAGTTGCGTTGGCATGTGTATAAACCACAGACAATACTGCGGGAATGGCTCGTTGGTCTTCTATCACGGCATCGTTGTTGGCATTGCTTACCGCTACTATGTCGGGATAGTAACCAGGGTTTGTTGATGAAAGGATTACAATGTCGTAAACATTATATGTGTTTCCATTAGTCCATAAATTGCCTGTGAAAGCCATGTCAGCGCCATCCATTATCCAACCTCTTGTTCCAAAAACAGTGTTGTTTGAAATGGAGCCTGTTGTTGGCGAAGCCAGGCTCCCGTTAAAGTTGCCGGCAATGCGTAAACTGTGGATGGTATTGCTATCAAGAGCCAGTCCGGTTGAGCCTGCGGCAGCTTCAAGTCCTATTGAAACATCCTCATCGCCAAATTCATAATGTCCATAAATTTTGTTTTGGCGAATCGTAATGTTATCAGCCGTTATATTTAAAATTCCCGAAGGTCCGGTCTTGTCCGTTTTCTCAATTTCAAGGTTTTCAATAAAAACATTATCTCCGGAAATATTCATGCAATTGATTGCGCCGGAGAAGGTCAGTTTTGAATTCCATGTTCCGTTGTCGCCACTCCCGCGAATGGTAATCGCTTTATTTATATTTACCGGTGAAAGGATAGGATAAGAGCCGGGCGCTACCTCAATGATTTCCCCAGCCGTTGTACCGCCTGCATCAATGGCTTCCTGAAGAGAGACGTATGTTGAAGGAGGAACGTCGCTGATATTTTTGTAAGCATGGATAGCCCAGAAATAGGTCAGTTCGTTATAACAACCCCTTGAAGATTCGTTGTTTTTGCGGATTGACCGGATCTCGACGCCGCTCAAACCGGATGTAGGGATGAGGGCGTCAAGGATATATGGTTCCCAAACGCCCCAGGCATCGCCAGTGCGTGTCCGGCGCTCATAACTGTCGGAGCAGGAATACCCTCCCGATCCGGCGGTTCCCAGAGAAGCGCTTACATTGGTTCCGGCCTCCGAAGCCGTAGCATCCGGGTTTTTTATTAACGATGCCGCCGAAGGATTGCTCCAAACTGTGGCGGCGAACGTTGTGAAAAAAGCAAAATCATTGCTGACAACCAGGTGGGAATAGGAACCGGCGACGCTATATGATACGGGATTAAAAGTTATGGACCCACCGTTCCCTGGAAGGGTTTGAAGATTTCCAATACCTGTCTGGTTTAAAGTATAGTAACGTGTTGGACTGGTATTGTTGACGTAAACGACCATGAATCCCGATAGACAAATATTTACGACATTTCCTGGTTCAAAGGAAGGATCGGTTGCAACTGATTCCTGTCCATTGACAGGATTAATAGAAGCCATCAGGATAAACCCCAAAATGGTCAGGCATACTTTTCGGATTGTCAGAAATGCTCTTGAAGCTGAAAACTGGTACATCTTTTTCATGGGTTTGGGTTTAAATGGTTGAAAATAAATTAATAATTATGAGAATCCGTTCGTTTATGTAATATATTGCCAACGAGCGGTATTGAAAAAAATCTCAGGTTTCCGGTTATTTAATTTATGAGTATCCAATTGCATATAGAAATTGTCAAGGCTAATCTTTCTGTAAAACTGTTGGCTGCCTCTATGTTTATAAACTATAAATAATCCCCCTCCTGAAGGACTTTAAAACACTGATAGGTTTTTCAGACACTGACAGGTCTTCCAGACACTTACAGGTATGACTTCTAAACTAAATCTGACAGCGTCTGATAGACAACAATTTTTCAAAGGTAGCTACATATCAACAAAAAACCACCCTTTCAGGTGGTTTCAGATAGAAGTATTCGGGGAAAATAATTTGAGATAGTTACTCAAAGTTGGCTTCATATTGTGACACTGGCGAGAGTTTATTGATATCTGAGGTCATCCTGATCCAGAAGGCGGATATCGATTGGGATACCTTTCCGTAAAGGGATACAGAAGGCGTAACCATGTCCGACGATATCGCAATGAATACGGGCAAATTCATGCACAGCTTCTATATGACCCAGGGAAGGATCAAACAGTCACAGAAGAAGCTGAAAGGTTCCAATCTGGACTGCGGCGGATACGAGATTGGTTTGGAAGGATTCTACCCCGGAATTAAAAAGGCAGTTCAGAAATGGATTCAGAATTTCGGCATTGACTTCAAGGGGATCGTAATCATTCAGAACTGCGCCTCAAACAAGCGTTACCTGATTGGCGAACTCTGTAACCTGCTGCGCACCGAGACCATCGAAACAACCTGGGGTGAGGAGATCGACAAAGATAAAGGACACAAGTCCGGGTTCCTGCGCAAACAGGGTTCCCTGATGGCATTTTACGAAGGCTTACTGGTAATGGATCCCACTCCTCCCGTAATTTAATCAATGAAGATTTCATAGTGTTTTCATAATTGGTTAGTTAAGAGCCTGTCGGAGTGATCTGGCAGGCTTTTTTACTGTTGCCGATAAAAGTATTGATATTGTTGTAATTTTACATATTTCTAAAAACTGCGGTCAATTGAGTTTATACAAACGGTGTGCTCAATTATGAATGACAAACGGTTGCCAATTGATTCTTTGAAATGAAATGTAAGTTCTCATGGCAAAAAAACAGAGTTGAAACAAAATTTAAAATGAAAGTATCCTTTGCGATAATTTTTTCGTTAATATTCTCGATCAATTTATATTCCTCTTGTGTTGGAACTGATGAAATGTTTATTGAATTTGTGAATGGAAAATATCGAGGGGAAATTTTTTCCGGGAAAATTATTTCCTATGACTTCGATTCAATAACAAAAGGATATGTAATTAAATTCCATATTGATGCGGTATATTTTACTAATAACATGATAAGTAAAATAGACAAAGACATTTTGATTCAAACTGATCATGGTTTTGATATAGGTAGTAATTGGCTTATATATAGCGATTACAATGTATCACTCGGGAAATTTATCGCGTTGGGTGAATGCGACCAAAGATCAAAAAAAATTCTACCCTCAGATAGTAATGTATTAAAAGAGTTAGAAATTCTTAATGAGTTAAGCAGGATCTACAAAAGTAAAATTACCAAACGAGTTGAATATTTTTATGCTAATGGTATTCTCGCTGCTAGAGGGAATTATCTAAACGGATTACCAGATGGTTATTGGGAATATTATTATTTAGATGGCAAACCTAAAACACATTTAAACTATAAAGATGGTTTGTTAAATGGGGAACGCACAAGATATAATAAAAATGGTTTTATCGAGAGTTATGAGAGATTTCCAGGATATTTTGTCGGATATTATGGGACTGACAATGGAAAAATTCACTATAAAGTGATTGGAGATTGTTCGAAAAATTACAAGATGGAGAATTATTATATAAATGGACAACGTGAGTTTATTAAATTATACAAGAAAAATAATGTTATAGATACTCGATTATATTACGAAAATGGATGCATCAAAGGAAAGGGGCGCTCTATTGGAAATAATAAGACCGGTAAATGGAAATATTATGATGAGAATGGAAATATCTTGAGTCAATTTGATGCTGATAAACAAGATCCAACAAAAAGTAATATATCTGTAAATCAATATATTGAAGGGTTAATAATTTCGATTATGAATAATAATTCTGGAAATTGTGAAATTAAGTTAATCGCAAAAGATATAGATATAGTTAATTCAGATATTTGGTCATTTTCAATAATACTTCCATCGTTTCCAGAACAAACATCAACTTACAAAGTTGTTTTTCAAGAAAAAGATGAAAAAATGGCAGATGGGTGTGCTATGCTTTTACTTGAAAAGCCAGGGCAGAAATCAACCAAATTTTTTGGATTTCCAAATCAAAGCATTAAATTCCAATGTATTGATAATTTAGTTAGTTTAGAATCAACCTATATTGAATTTAGAAATTGTGAGACGGATTCAGTAAAAATTATTGGCGCAAATGTTTTTGTGAAAAAATAGCCACAAGCATTAACCTGCCTTTAAAATCAATGCTCCAAGGAAAATTAAACAGGACAGTTCAGACTGTCATCAGAAAAGCCGCCAGATTCTCACCCTGTTCCATATTCAGCTTTTTTCGGATATGGAACCTGGTCATTTCGATAGAGCTGATGTTGATATTTGTAAGACGGGCGATATCTTTGGTGGAAAGGTTCAGTCTGATCATGGCGCAAACATGCAGTTCGGTTTTGGTAAGATCAGGGCAGATACGCAGTACATTATCATAAAATGAGACATGAAGCTGTCTGAAAAGAAGCTCAAATTCTGTAAGCGGATCTTTGCCTGCATCCCGTGTCAAACCGTTCATGACCTGTTCAAATTCATCCTGCTGATTTTTACGAGGCAATTTAAGTTTAAACGGAAGGAGCTTTTCCTTTACCGAACGGTTAATCCTGATAAGGTCGGCTTGCACCAGCGACTGGAATACAAGTTCCTGCTCCTTCATTTGATTTTCAATCATAATTTTTTCCAGCTCCGTTTCTTTACTTCTCTTTTCATGTTCTATTCTGATAAATTTCTCTTCTGCAAGCTGTTTTTGCTGTTTCACCTGTTTCTGACGGATATAAAACAGGATCGTCATCACGATAAAAACCAGAGACCCAAGTATAATGCCAATTCGAAGAATCCACATCCGGCTATTCTGGACTTCAATATCTTTTTTAAGCGAGATATTCTCCGACTCTTTGCGTTCTGTTTCAAATCTGGTTTTAAGTGTTGCTATCTCCCTAAGTTTTTCGAGAGAGAGCAAACTGTCAGATATGTTTCCCGATGTCAACGCAGCCTGATAAGCTTCGCTGTACCTGCCCATTGCAGCTAAAATCTCATGCCGTCGGTCAAAAAGGATTGAAAGGTTTGCATTCAGACGGTATCGTTGCGCCATACTTATAGAGCTGTCAATGGCGTCAAGCCCCTTTGCTGCCCTATTGGTTTGCTCATATATTGAGGCAAGCGCCGACAATGCGTAAATCTGACCATCATTGATATTTTTCTCTCTGCAGAAAACCAGAATGCTGTTCATCTCCAACTCGGCTTCTCTGAATTTTTTCTGATTTTTAAGGATGACTCCTATATTGTAACGCACTTTAACCATATTCACTGAGTCATTCAACCCATAAAGAATATCATAAGCCTGGTGATAAATAATCAGCGCCGAATCATCTTTTTCTGCATTGCGGTATAGTATTCCAAGATTCTGAAGACCCATTGCATATTCTCTTATCAGGTTCTGCTTTTTTCTGATTTGCAGAGACCGCTTCATATATGCAATAGCCTCATTCAATTCACCGGTATATTTAATAGTAAAGGATAGGTTTTCCAAAGCTGCGGCAAGGGTTTGTTCATCATTCGATTTTTCGGCAATTTTCACCCCTTCGGTAAAGGTTTTCACTGCCAAAGGATAATCGCCCCTGTCATGCTGAGAATTACCGAGACTAAGAAGAAATTTATTTTGATATTTTGCGCTGTTAATTTTTGTTGCAAGCGACAAACCCTTTTTAAAGCAATTTTCCGATTGTGTTGAGTTTCCTAAATCGAGATACATATTTCCGAGTTCTAAAAAGCAGTTTAATAATGCGGAAGTATCATAAACGGAATTGGCTAATTCAATCGCTTTGTTCAGCGTCGCGACGGCTGTATCAATAGAGCTCCGGTTCCTGTAAACAGATGATAATCCCACAAGGGCGCTTATGTAATTGCTCCGGTTTTCATCGCTGCTATCCCTTAGAACGCAGCGGTAAATCGAATCGGCAGCTTTGGGGTTGAAATGGTTTAATGAATCAGCAAGCGCTAATTTTCTGATATTTTTAATCGCCACATCATCCACTACTTGCCTTTTGCAGGAAATCCAAAATAACTGGAAAAAGCAAAAAAATAGAAGAAAAGCAAAAAAACGCTTCGCCCTGCCAATCTTATCAAAATTTCGCCATTCGCTCATTTCGCTACATCGCTACCTCGCTAAGCCTTGCAGGTCAGATTCCTATCGCCAAAAGCGTCGTCAATCCTCGTAACTGTGGGCCAGTATTTATCCTCCTTTAATGATTCCACCGGGAAGGCAGCTTTCTGGCGTGAGTAGGGAAAGTTCCATTCATCTGCCGAAACCATCTCAACTGTATGCGGCGCTTTCATAATCACGTTAATTGCCTTATCGGCTTTGCCGGATGCGATTTCATCAATTTCGCCTTTAATGGCGATCATCGCCTCAAGGAAACGATTCAGTTCCGACAAAGGTTCACTCTCGGTAGGCTCAACCATCAATGTTCCATGAACCGGGAATGCTACTGTTGGAGCGTGGAAACCATAATCCATAAGTCGCTTGGCAATGTCAATGGCGCCAATGCCTGTTTGCCGGGTAATGCCGTTGCAGTCAACGATCATCTCATGAGCGCACCGCCCATTTTTCCCGGAATAGAGGATTGGGTAATATGGTTCAAGGCACGATTTCAGGTAATTGGCATTAAGGATAGCCATTTTGGTGGCTTCAGTCAATCCTGCGCCGCCCATGAGTTTGATGTAAGCATAAGAAATAGTGAGGATAAGCGCGCTGCCATAAGGCGCTGATGCGACTGCCGTAATGCCGTCATTTCCGCCGGTTTCAACGCATACATGCTTGGGCAAATATGGCGACAGATGTTTAGCTACCGCAATTGGTCCTTCGCCGGGACCGCCGCCGCCGTGAGGAATGGCAAAGGTTTTATGGAGGTTCAGGTGGCAAACGTCGGCTCCAATCAATCCCGGACTTGTAAGCCCAACCTGGGCATTCATGTTGGCGCCGTCCATGTAAACCTGTCCGCCGTTTTCATGAATAATATTGATGATTTCAAGGATTTCCTCTTCAAACACACCATGTGTTGATGGATAGGTAATCATCAGACCCGAAAGGTTTTCCCGGTTTTGAATAGCTTTTTCGCGAAGGTCGCTGACGTCAATATTTCCTTTATCGTCGCATTTCACTACAACGATTTTCATTCCAGCCATCGCCGCGCTTGCCGGATTGGTTCCATGAGCGGATGAAGGAATGATACAAATATCTCGATGATCCTGTCCTTTAGCAATGTGGTATTGCCTTATCACCATCAAACCTGCATATTCGCCGGCGGCGCCTGAATTGGGCATAAATGATACAGAATCAAAACCGGTGATGATTGCAAGGTCTTTTGCAAGTTTTTCAATCAGGAACTGATAACCTTCTGCCTGATCCTTTGGCACAAAGGGATGAATCCCTCCAAATTCAGGGTAACTCAGGGCAAATAATTCTGAAGCTGCATTCAGTTTCATCGTGCAGCTTCCAAGCGGAATCATTGACCGATTTAGTGAAAGATCCTTAATCTCCAGTTTCTTGATATAACGCATCATCTCGGTTTCGGAATGGAAACTGTTGAAAACTTTATGTGTAAGGTAGCCTGATTTGCGCGTAAGCTGCTGCGGAATTGTAACGATCATCTCACATTCAGCCGGAATGCAGACAAATTCGGCGTAGGTTTTTCCGTTGGCATTTGCAAAAATCCCAACCAGTTTGTTGATGTCGGCGAGGGCGGAAGTTTCATCAACGCTAACGCCGATATGCTTTTCGTCAATATAGCGAAGGTTCATTTCATTTTCAAGCGCCGCCTTCTTTATAGTTTCAACAGAAACGCCATCTGGTAATTCAATCATTACCGTGTCGAAGAAATGGCTGTTAAGTTGTTTATATCCGTATTTTTTTATTTCCTGTGATAAAACCCCGGTGAGAATGTTGATGTGGCGGGCGATTTGCCGGAGCCCGGTTGGACCGTGATAAACGGCGTACATACCAGCCATTACTGCCAGCAAAACCTGGGAAGTGCAGATATTCGAAGTGGCTTTTTCGCGTTTGATATGCTGCTCGCGGGTTTGGAGCGCCATGCGTAAAGCGCGGTTACCGTTGGCGTCCACTGAAATACCGATGATGCGGCCTGGCATCTGGCGTTTGTATTCATCGCGGGTTGCAAAATAGGCTGCATGAGGACCGCCATATCCCATTGGGATACCGAAACGCTGGGTTGATCCGAAAACAATATCGGCGCCCCATTCGCCCGGAGGCGCAAGCAGCGTAAGGCTCAGCAGGTCGGCTGCAACGGCTATCATCGAACCGGCTTCGTGCGCCTTTGCTACAATAGCTGAATAATCGCAAACTGCGCCATGTTGATTCGGATATTGGATAACACATCCAAAAACCATATTGTTGAAATTGAATTCGTCCTGCTTTCCTATGATAAGCTCAATTCCCAGTGGAATGGCGCGGGTGCGGATGACGTCAATTGATTGCGGAAAGAGGTTTTCCGAAACGAAAAACTGGTTGGCGCCGCGTTTCACTGCATCACGTGAACGACTGTTGAAAAGCATAATCATCGCCTCCGAGGCTGCGGTTCCTTCATCAAGCAAAGAGGCATTCGCAATAGGCATCGCGGTAAGGTCGCACACCATTGTCTGGAAATTGAGCAGCGCTTCAAGTCTGCCCTGCGAAATTTCTGCCTGGTAAGGCGTATATGCGGTGTACCATCCCGGGTTTTCAAGAATATTGCGCAAAATTACTGCCGGAACAATTGTATCGTAATAACCAAGTCCGATAAAACTCTTGTAAAGTTTATTTCTGGCTCCGATAGACTTTATATGGTTCAGGTACTGGTATTCGTTCATGCCAACAGGCAAATCCAGAGGCTCTTTCAACCTGATGGATGATGGAACTGTTTGGTCAATAAGCTGATCTAAGGAGTTTGCCCAGATCTTTTCGAGCATCGTTTTGATTTCGTCGCCGAATGGGCCGTTATGTCTTCTTGCAAAGTTGTTGTTAATCATATCACAGTGTTTTAGAGGATTTTCGAATGAGTGGCAAAAGTACCAAAACTTTGTGAAAATATAAACAAATATGGTTCGACCAAGGTTAGTCAGAGGGCGTGCCGCCTTATCAGAGAGGTTGCTCCCGTGATGGTTGAAAACAGAAAATTTATAGAATTTTGTTGTATTAGTGAGAATAACTACTATTTTTATCCGATAAAAAAAGTAGCTATGAAACTTCCAAAATCAATTTCAAACTGGGTTAGCATAACCGGTTTTATTTTTGCCGTAAACAGTCTGATCCTCATCATTGTGTTGTTCATTCAGGCGTTGCTCACCGAACATCAGAATCCCTACCATGGAATAATTACCTACATCGTTTTGCCCGCCATTATGGTTATTGGATTGCTGCTAATCCCGATAGGAATGTTGATGAACAGAAAAAAGACTCATGATCCATCGCAGCGTTGGCCTGTTCTCGATATGAATGTTCCGAGGCAGCGCCAGAAATTGGTACTGATTTCTGTTTTCACTTTTCTTTTCCTGATTGTTTCCGCGATGGGCAGTTATGAGGCATTCAATTATACCGAGTCAATTGAATTTTGCGGAAAATTGTGCCATAAGGTTATGGAACCTGAATATGTTACTTACCTTCATTCGCCTCATGCCCGCGTACCGTGTGTTGAATGTCACGTGGGCGAAGGGGCAGGCTGGTATGTGAAGTCGAAATTATCGGGTTTATTCCAGGTCTATTCTGTTCTCTTTCACAAATACCCACAACCCATTGCAACGCCCATCCAAAACCTTCGACCTGCGCGTGAGACCTGCGAAAGATGCCATTGGCCTCAGAAATTTTATTCCCGCAAACTCAGAAGCGAGCGGGCATATCTAACCGATTCACTTAATACCGAATGGAACTGTTCGCTGCTGATGCGAATTGGTCCGAACTACAGTCCGATGGGATTACAGGAAGGAATTCACTGGCATATCAACACCAATGTCCGTATAGAATATATTGCCACAACCAAAGACCGGGAAAGCATTCCCTGGGTTAAATATACTAACCTTAAAACCGGCGAAGTCCAGATTTTTCAAGACACAGCAAACATGCTCGATGCAAAAGCAATTGATACTCTTGAGCATCGTGGCATGGATTGCATGGATTGCCACAACCGACCTTCTCATGCCTATAAATCAGCCATCGAATATGTTGACAATGCAATGATTTCGGGGGATATTCCCAAGGATTTGCCATTTATTAAACTAGCTGCCATGAATGTGCTGAAAGGAACTTTCAGTAATCAGGATTCAGCTTTTATGTATATCACAGACAGCATCACTAACTTTTATAAAACCGGATACCCTGCCATTTTTGCTTCACAAAAGCCTAAGATAGATAAAGCCATCGCCGGGATACTTTCGGCTTTCTCCCTCAATGTTTTCCCGTTTATGAGGGCTTCCTCGAAAAATTACCTCAACCATATCGGGCATCTTGAATCGGATGGATGTTTCCGCTGCCATTCCGACCGCCACAAGAGCGACAAGGGCAAAACCATTTCCAAAGACTGCAACCTCTGCCACACTTTCATAGCCCAAGGACCAACCGGCAAAATGGAATATGCTACGATTGACAACATGATGGAATTTAAGCATCCCGTGAATGTGAAGGATAACTGGAAGACATATTTCTGCACGGAGTGTCATAAGGAGCTTTATCCGTAAATGACCCCATTCCCCTGACCCCCTCCCCAAAATGCCCCCACCCCCCTGACCCCCTCCCCAGGATGACCCCACCCCC